>DDIK01000188.1 GCA_002338505.1 Bacteriovorax sp. UBA1852 | reverse complement strand
ACAAATTGGCCCCATTTCTATAAGCGATATACAAAAAATCTCAAAGATTGCAAAAAGTGCAGGCTTTGAGATCTCTGGCAACAAAACGACAAATTCACTCTAAGGAAGAATATTATGTTTAATAGAATATTAATTTATTTACATGAAATGTACCCTCCGATTCACTTTATCAGTACATATATATTTACCTTTATTATAGGTGCTGCACTCGGCACACATCTTGAGAGCTTCGACTTCATGTATGACATAGCTCTTCACCTAGGAGCATTTTCTGTTTGCCTCATGTCTTTAATGGTACGAATTATGGATGAGTTTAAAGACTACGAAGATGACTTAAAAAACTATCCAAACAGACCACTCCCTAGTGGTAGAGTTCTGAAAAAAGATCTTAAAGTTCTTCAAACATTTGTGATTTCAACATTTATGTTATTAAGTACATATAATATGAATGTCTTCATTGCAGCATGTATATGTCTCTTCTATGGTCTGCTCATGTATAAGTGGTTCTTTATGGAAGAACGTATGAGAAAAAGTCTTCCTCTAGCATTTGCGACTCATAATCCTGTTGTTATATTTTATTTTGGATACATCTGTGTCATTCTTTTTGAGAGAGGATATCTCGTAGACTTAAACACGACACTTATAGGAATTCCACTTGCTCTAACTATGACAAACTGGGAGATATCTAGAAAGCTAAGGGCCCCAAAAGATGAAACTGAATACACTACTTATACTAAAATATGGGGATTAAAGAATGCCACTTTGGCCTCATGCTTTGTTCAAACTCTCATCATTATAGGTGTCTCTATTTTTCTTCTACAGTCTAGTGTATCAAGTTACGTCTTACTTGCATATATTCCATTAGCACTTCTTGTCATGTCACAGTATCTTAAGTTTATCAAAACTCATGAACACAAGAAGACTTTTAAGCTATATGCTGAGGATACAGCTCTTATTACACAACTGAGCGTCTTAGCTGGCTCTGTGCTTAGAATTATATTTTAATTAGAAAGGCTCTTTTCGTAACCCAAAAAAGAACAACACATAGTTTAAGATGAGATGAATAATCGTTCCAATTACTATGAACAAAAATAAATGCATAAGCGAGATATCTAAGAGAATATAATAAATAATAATAAGGCCAAATCCTGAGTCAGCTTGATCAATGACAGCATGTTTTAGTGCATTCTCTTTTGACATTTTCCCCGGTGCTATTCCCTTACGTCTCTTATAAAGTGAGTTAGGTAGTTCAAAGATACAATAGAAAAGACCTAACAGAATTCCTAGTACAATATGGTTACTATCAACGAAGCCAAGACTGAGGTTAAGGACTTTCTCACAATAACTTGCTATAAAGACGCCTGGTATTGTCAATAAGGGCATAACGACGAATCCACGATAGGTCTTATTTTGACCAAATAATTTCTTATTTATTGGAACTTTTAAAAACTTAAATAAGTCTGCAGTGACAACTCCCATATGAAGTATCCCTGAAAAGACCAGAGGTATTAATAAAATGAAAGATTCAGTAACGATCTCTCTCACTCTTGCCTCCTGATAATCACAACACCTTCATCACCATTTATATAGATTTTTTGATTATTTTTAATTTTATCAGTTATCTCGGGAATATTTAAGATTGCCGGAATTCCATACTCTCGAGATATTACTGCTGCATGAGATAGTATTCCTCCAACTTCTGTCACGACACCTTTAACTCTCCCTAAAGTCGGAGTCCATCCAGGATCAGTAAACTTTGTAATAAGTATAGATTGCCCATCGACCTCATCAATATCTTCAAGGGACTTGGCAACAAGGGCAACTCCTTCAAATTCTCCTGGAGAACAAGCAATTCCTCGTAGGATTATCTCTCCATCGATAGTTTCAATTTGAGATTGTGATTGCTTCACTCCAAAGCCAAAATCATTCGGTGATTCAAATTTTTTAAACCCTTCATAGGTCAGCTTGCGATAAGAGATATCATTGGAATGATCAGAAAGTTTAGATTCATTTCTAGCTAAAGCAATGAGTTCATCAAGGGTATAAAAGAAGATATCATCTTCGCGGTATGCTTCAGACGACTTTAGCCATCTTCTTTGAATTTCTAAAATATAGAGACGCACAATATAATATGAACATGTTGAAAGCTCACGCATTCCTTCACGCAGCTTTAGGTATGATCTTACAAAGTCAGTTTTTTGCTGAAATTTTTTCTTGGAGAATTTTCCGAGAAAACTTTTATCTAATAACGTCATTACTCGTTGAATCTCTTCTCGGTATAAGAGATCTGTCGGAGTTGAGACGTGATTATAATTCTTAGCAAGCTCAATTACTCTATCAGGGACTTCTCCCCATCTCGGTACGGTTATATCAAGTTCTCTATCGCCATGGTGATAGTGACGAGCTAAGAACTTCTTAAGAGCTTTTTCCACTTTAGGCGATTTTCTATGTTCTTCATACACTTCATTTTCAAGAGCTTCATGAAGCTCCTTCAAGTCTTTTTGAATTTCAAGATGCGAAATCCCATCGATCCCCGTAAAAAGGTGAATCGTATTTATTTTTTCCTTAATCCTTTGCTCAATTTTTTCAAGAAATTCTTTGAATGTTGTTTGCAAATTTGAATTATTATAAATGACACGATAATAAGCTGTCTCTGTAGGGATAAAGAATTCATGAATCATCTTATCAAACCCTAGCAACAATTCATCATCAGAAGTATTATGTAGATTATATACCTCCTCGAGATACTTAGCTTCCTTCGCACGAAATTCATTTAAGTAATTTGATGAGTCTTTAAAGCAGCTTTTAAATTCTCTTTCAAGAGATAGAACAACAGGAAGCGCCTTTAGTATTGATTGAATTGAAAGCCCTGTTTCCTCAGGTCCCTCACTTCCATAATCTTTCATTATTCCTAAATCTTCATCGAAGCTTTTTTCATTATATCCAGGTATATCTTTGAGCATTAATTTGACATTTCCAGCACTCCAATACCCTCTTCCGTAAAAGTAATAAAGACATTGTGGATTTATTTCGTCTTTCCATAACTTAATAGACTTGAAGTATTCGGGCATCGATACATTCATACATTTTTGATAGAGAGAAAACATCAAAGGAGTACAGACTGCTGAAGAGATACCACCATCTTTAAGGTCAGCATTAGTAAGTTCTCCATGATCCTTTCTCCAAGATAACTTTGTAATAGGTCTTGCTTGGAGGAGCCACAATTGATCACTATCGTCTATCGCCCATTCTAAGTCTTGTGGGCGACCATAAAAGGCCTGAATCTTTCGACATAGGATCGAAAGCTCACGGATATTTTTATCGCTTAATTTTGCGAGATCATCATGAATATCACTTTCTATTATTTCTTTTGAATAATGATTATAAGTATAGCGATTTGGAGTCACTTCACCAGAGACAAGCTTCTCCCCTACTCCATGACAGCACTCTGCGTAGAGATGCTCTTCTATACCTGTCATTGGATCAATACTAAAAGCAACTCCAGCAGTCTTTGGTATAATCATTTTCTGAACTAGAACACTAAATGACTTATAGAGCTCATCACTTGTTTTTTTTATATCTGCCTTCTCAAGATACTTTTCAACCCTCTCTCCTTGAGTGGATTCAAAGCACTTTGAAATAGCACTTAGGAGTTCCTCGCGTGAGTTTATATCTAGATATGTTTCATAAAGACCCGCAAAGGACATGTCACCTAAGTCTTCAAGTTGTCCGCTGCTCCTAACGGCAACAGGATATCCACCAATTTTATCCATCAGTTTATCGACACTAGCTTCAAAACTGTCTCGATCTTCCCATCTTAAAACAAAACCATCAGGAACTGTAAATCCTTCGAGAAGAAGCTCATTTAAGTTTCCGGCTTTCTTACCAAGACCGGCCCTTTGCGTAATAGATAGTTGTTCAGATAAGAGTTTCATCATAGATTTCTCTTTTTCCCTAAAGGACGACCAAGCTTAACAAATGACTCAATCCCTTTTTTACTGTTTTCAAGAATTTTTGAGTCAAAGTCGATGACCTTTTTCTCTGTTAGTATAACTACAGTTGAACCACCAAAAAGAAAGTAGCCCTTCTCTTGTCCTCTTTTAAATTGCGTATCGTGGTGAGTTTGTTTAATAGTACCGACAGTGAGTGCTCCGACCTCAATGTAAGCAATTCTTCCAAATTCTTCGGTCTTAAGTATTGTAATACGTCGTTTATTTGTGACAAGAACATCAGGCTTTGATGCGAGCGCATATGGTGTCACAGAATTTAAAAGTCCATCGACATCATATTGTCTCTCAATCACTCCATCATCAGGATAGTGATAACGATGATAATCAACAGGAGCGAGGCGTGCGACAATAACCTGACCACTAATAAAGTCTGCACCATCTGTGGGACTAATTAACTCAAAGGGATCAATTATAGTATTCTTTATATTTGTTTTTTGAGAGGAATTATAAACAAGATAGCGACCTTCACAAAAGGCTGGAAAAGAATCAAGAGATAAGTCAAAACTTCTTACCCCACTTTTGAACTCTCGAATGAAAAAATCATTAAAACATTTATACTCTGAATCACTTTTAAATTCATCCATCTCAATCTCATATGTCTGAATAAAGTCTTGAATCTGTGCTTTACTTGAAACGCTCGACTTAAGAGCTCCATACATCATACTAAATGGCAGTTTTGTAAACAGAAAACCTAGTAAACTTCCCGATCGAGACTGATAGAGCCACTTTAGAAACCATTCACCAAAGACCTTTTCATCAAAGTACTTGTCTGTTTCGAGGTCATATATCCTGATTGTATTACTCAACCTTAACCTTTTCATTGTATTAGTATTCTTATAGATTAAAATAAAAGAATAAATATATATACAGGGAAGACAGTGTGGACAAAGTTAACCATTTTGCTAAGTTATTAAGTCATCATATTATAGAGTCTCCCAAGAAATGCCTCTTTGCATCCTTTATCTTTTTATTAGTCAGTGGGTATGGAATTACTCTTATAAAAGCAAATTTTTCAGTAAAACTATGGCTTCATAAAGAAGACCAGAGAATGAAGAATCTTGATACTCATGAAGCACGATTTGGTAGCTCAGAAACTATGGATATCATCATAGAGACTGATGATTCTATCTTTAAAAAGCAAAATATCGAACTCATTCAAGAATTGACTGAAGAGATGTGGAATATAAAAGATGTAGTAAGAGTTGAATCTATCTCTAACTTCAATTCAATTGAAACTGAACAAGATGATATTATAATTCTTCCCTTTCTTGATGAGGATGTTGAATTAACGAGATCCACCCTCAAGCAAAAAAGAAATCAGGCCTTAAAGGATAATCAAGTTCTCAACAATTTCACATCTTCATCGACAAAGATTGCCTACATAAGAACTTTCTTACGAACTTATAAAGAAAATCCACCTTATAATGAAATAGTCACTCAAGTGGAAGAGTTACTAAAGAAATATGAGAGACCTGGAATAAAGTATCACCTTAGTGGTATCGCAAAGATAAATGATGCCTTAAGAGAGGCCGGAAATCGCGATATGATGCTTGTATTCCCAATTGTATGTGTACTTCTCATTCTTATCCTGTCATGGTTTTTCAAATCATTTCTAGCTGTAGTTATCCCATTTTCGCTAGTTATCCTTAGTATCATTTCAACCTTTGGATATGAGGGATATGCAGGCTTATTATTTAATAATGTAATCTCTGCTGTACCAGCTGTGCTAATAGCTATCGGTCTTGCTGACTCAATTCATATATTAATTGCATACAGACATAATATTCTTAGTCTTGGGCAAGATAGAAGACAAGCCGCTAAGAATTCACTTATAAAAAACTTTATTCCAACAGTTCTAACCACAATTACGACAACAATTGGATTCTTGTCCCTTGCTCTAACTGAACTGCAACCAATTAAAGACATGGGCTTAATGTGCGCTGTAGGAACTTGTGTCGCTTGGTTTTACACCTATTTCTTTATAGGCCCAGTTTTAAGACATGTTCAATTCAAGCAAAAAAATGAGGTTGAAAAGATCTCGGAGCTTGGTAGCTTTTATAATTTTAGCTTTAAGTATAGATACTTCATTTCATTCACGTTTCCTATAGTTGCGATCCTTTCTATCTATCTTGGAAGTAAGAATATTATAAACTCAGATCCTATTGACTATTTTGATGACTCAACCTCTATTAGAAAATCATTTCGACTTTTAGACAGAGAGTTTGGCGGCTCTCGTGCCGTTGAGTTTGTTCTAGATAGTGGCTCAAAGGATGGTATTAAAGACCCAATTTTTATGAAGAATAGCGAAAAATTTGTCGATTGGGTTAAATCACAAGATTTCGTCATCCGTACAACTTCAGTTGTCGATATTCTAAAAAAAATGAATAAGACACTTCATAGAGGAAGCGAGGAGTATAATACGATTGCCTCTTCAAAGAGGGCCATTGCAGATCAACTCTTTCTCTACACTCTTGGATTACCAGAAGGTATGGATTTAAAGAATCAAGTATCGCTAGATAATCGCTACTTTCGTCTTATTATATTATGGAATCTTAAAGACACAACAACTGCTGTTAAGCAATCAGATAAGTTTGTTGAAAAAGCAAGAGAGCTAGGACTTACAGTATTTGAAGGTGGCCAATCTCCAATTTACAATAGAGTAAACAAACTAGTTGTCGACACATTCTTTAAATCAATCAGCTTATCTCTACCAATGATATTTCTTATTCTTTTATTCGTTTTTAGGGACTTGAAACTAGCTCTTCTTTCTCTTATTCCAAACGTCTTTCCTCTCGCTATGGCTTCAGGAATTATGTATTTGAGTGGCGATACTGTTGACGTTGGTAATGTGATTGTTTTCAGCGTATGCCTAGGTATTGCTGTTGATGACACGATACACTTTCTCGCTAATTATAAACTGAAAAGAAATGCTGGCATATTAACAACTGATGCACTGAGGTCTACTCTATCACAAACGGGAAAAGCCCTTATATTAACAACTGTGCTTCTGGCAATTGCTTTTGGTATGTTTATAATAGGCGAATTTGTTCCCAATCAAAAATTTGGAATATATTGCTCTATTATTCTCGTACTCGCCCTATTATCCGACTTAATAATACTGCCTGCGATTCTATTTATAACGGATAAGGAGCAAGAAAGGGTTACTACCAGTTAAGGAAATGAGCACCAGAAATGGTTTTTCGATCATCAGGCAAAGACTTTTTAACAGTCGCAATTTTAGTCCAATGTGTTGTGGGTGAAAAATGATGTTCTTGATGGTAACCATTATTAAACCATAAGAAATTATAAAATTTATTATAACATGATACCGAGTCTCTCTTTCTGTCTCCAGATTTTGCACCATAATGCTCGAAGTAGTTTTCCATGAGTGCCGCTACTTGCCCTAGATACCAAACAGGTAAATAGAAGAAAAAGAAAAACTTAGAGCTTAGAAAAATGAGTACCCCCCAAAATAAAACAACGCTTAGAATTTCGAAATATAAAAGCAGTTCTCTCTCGCCTCTATTCTTTTTTGCCAGTGAAATCAGATCAATTCTAAAAAAACCAATAAAGGAATAAGCCAAGATACCTTCTTCTTTATTGTCTTTTCCATATCTATAAAGAGAAGAAATATCTTTAGTTAGACCATCATCCCCAAGTTCATCATTGTTAAAGCGGTGATGATTCATGTGATGTTGATAATAAATTGTCTGAGGCAGACCCATTGCCATCGAATTTAAAAGAGAAAACATAAAATTAAGTTTTGAACTTACAAAAAATTGATTGTGTATAAAATTATGAGATACACACTGATAATTTGTACAATAAAGAGATATAAAAAAACATGCAAAAAACATGAGAGTGAATAAAGAGTAATTCTCAAAGTTATATGCGATATATATAAAGCCCAGTACATTTAAAATACAGATACCAACTAGAAAAATATCTTTTAGAGAGTGCTTAAATATCATATTGATATTTTAACATCATAGAGAATCGTAACTTTAAAGAATTGTATAAATTATATACTGCTCAATCTTTTTACATTTCTTATGACTCTAACGAAATCAAACATAAGCAGGAACTCAAGCTTGATTAAAATGTCTAACTTTCATATAACGAGTAAAGAAATAATAGTAATTAACCCACTGATATCATGCTAGAATTTAGTCATGAAAAAAATAACAATCATATCACTCGGGTGGCTGGGAATTAAGCTCTATAAAGAGCTATTAAATACTGAAGCATATCACGTATCAGGCTCTTACCATTCCGATAAAAAAAACATAGAGGATGAATTTCAATATGATATTAACGAGAGTTCAGAACTTCCAAAAAAGATTAAGGATGCTGACGTTGTTTTCTTCAATCTACCTCCATCAAAGATACACAACATCAAAAAATTAAAGTCTTTTCTAGATGAAATTCAAGATAAAGAACTTATCTTCATTAGCTCTACTTCTGTTTATGGACAAGAAGGAACATATAATGAGGATGACTTACCTGTACCAGAGAGTAAAAATGGCAAGTTCCTTGTAGATATAGAGAAATATATTACTGATAAGTTCAAAAAGTATAACATCATTCGACCAGGCGGCTTATATGGTGAAGATAGGCACCCCGCGAAGTATTTAAGTGGAAAAGATGTCTCCTACTCACAGAAAGAAGTCGTTAACCTTATTTCTGATAGAGACTTATTAAAGATTATTAAAATGTCGATGACAGTTAATAATAAAATAATAAATGCAGTAAACTCAAATCATCCTTCAAAGAGAGAATGTTATCGTAAATCAGCGGAGAAGTTAGGAATCTCTCCTCCTAATTTTTCGGACAAGAAAGATGCGATTAAACGTATTATCAACACAAAGTATGAAGATTTCAAAATATCAACTTCGCTATATGAGTTTAAAATATGAAAATAAGAAATATAAAAGGATTCTTTTTTGACCTAGATGGTACATTAATTGACTCAAACCTAAATTTCTCTGACTTAAGAGAGGAACTTGGTATCACTGAGGAACAGGATATTTTAGAATATGTTGAGAGCATCGAAGATATCATTCAAAAGAAATACGCCCTCGACAGAATCCATGACTTTGAATTTCAGGGAGCACAAAAGTCACAATTGATTAGTGGAGTGAGTGAATTAATTAACTTCTTAAATCTTCATAAAATACCATTTGGAGTCCTTACTAGAAACTCACGCTTTTGCTCTGATCTTATGATTAAAAAACACCAAATTCAGATAGACCAACTCATCACACGTGAAGATGCTAGGGCCAAGCCAGATCCTCAAGGGCTTCACATTCTAAGGGATCGCTTTGGACTAGCTTCTCATGAATGTATTTATGTTGGTGATTATATATATGACCTAGATAGTGCTATGAACGCAGGCATGATACCTGTTCTCTACGAAACTGGCTCAAACCAGCAATTTAGAAAGCAGGCATCCTTTTCAATTACATGCTATAAAGACTTTCTTAAAGAGTTAGAATCGACATTGAGTGAAGGCATTCGCTGATACTAGTGGGTCTCGGTAAGGATTGTAGGCCCTTACAAAGCCATTCATACACTGACCAGGATAAACAATACCACTTTGGTTCCCGTTAAAATAAGCCCCATATGAAGAGCGACCATTGATATTCATCACACAGAATATTGGGCGATAACCTTGATAATTGCAGACCTGACAGCTAGCGCCTACTCCGCCTGTTAACTGGCAATACGACTGGACAGGGAACCAGTTATAAGCAAAACTGGAAAAAGAAAGAAATAAGAAAATTAATAACTTACCTAAAACATTCATAGAAACTCCAACATAATATATGTATTCATTACTAACACTGCTATTAATCGTCAATCACAAGAGATGTAAGTCTGAAAAAAGTATAAACCTAGAAATAGATATTTAGACCAAAGCCAATTGAAATTATCTCACTCTTAAAAGCATAACTGGTATCTGGAAAGCGTCCTGAAAAGGACTCACTCTCAGACCATGTCAAACTTGTGTGCTTTATAAAAACACTAGGCTTATAGCGAGAGGAAGCATTATACAGAAAGCCAAGAGAGACTGATTCTTTATAAATATCTTCTTTTGAGAAATTAAGAGGAAAGTAAGGCTTATATTTTAAAAAAATATTATGTGATGAAATGAAGTAACTTAATTTTATCTCTGGTGAAATGGTGAAGAAATTTTCTGACCAGTTTCTAATTCCCTCTCCCATAACATCAAGGTGATAAATATTTTTAAATATAAACTTTTTCGATAAGAAAACTGCAGACGAGACTTCTGCACTATTTTCATCGTCCCAATTCCATTGTCCAGAAACAAGTTTCCAGTCATTCTCATTTCTTTCTCCGAATCTCAAGAAATTTGTGAGTCCATAAGATATATTATTATCTAAGTTCTCTTCTATTTTAAAAGAAAACTCATGAAGCTGACGATCATTTTGTTCTTCGTATAAGTAACTGGTCTCTGTTTTTATATCATTAGTGATTGGATAGAATACTCTGATAGTTCCAGATGGAGATGTTTCACTTTCTTTTACAGGATTTGGCGCTGAGGCTAAAGTTAAGCAATGAATCGTAATGAATACAAAAATAATTATTTTAGCTAACATCTGTGTCTACCTTGTCAAAGAACTTTAATCCATTGTAGTGGATAGAGCACATTAATACCATGATCTTTATCAGTAGTTATACTGACAAACCAAGTCAAAAAATCAACGATCTAATTCGAGACTAGACTCGTCTTCTTTCTTTCGAGAATCATTCTTATTCTCCTCATCATCATCGTTACCTCCGAACTCTAGGTTTCTTTCAAAGTTCGATGGTGATGAAGCAGCGTCAATTGCAACATCATAAGTAATCTTATCTGCTTTATATAGCTGAGTGAGGTGTTGATCAAAAGACTGCATAGTATCTTTTGTTTTCTCCATAAAAACATACATCTGAGACAGCGGCTCTTTACCTGAAATACACTCTTGAATTCCTGGATTGTTAACCATGATCTCCTGAGCACAAACTCTCCCCTTACCATCTTTAGTCGGTAGAAGTCTTTGGCTTACAGTTGCATGGAGACACTCAGAGAGTCTTTTCTTAATATTATCTTGCTCTTCAGGAGGAAACATCGAGACCACTCTATTAATTGTTGAAGGTGCATTAGTTGTATGAACTGTTCCAAAAACTAGGTGACCTGTCTCGGCGGCTTTCATTGCAATCTGAATTGTCTCGGCATCTCTCATTTCACCAATGACAATAATATCTGGATCTTGTCTTAAGGCACCTCTTAAGGCATCTTTAAAGCTTTCCGTGTCGGAGCCCAATTCTCTTTGCGTGATACGACATTTCTTAGAAGAGAATAAGAACTCAACAGGATCTTCAATTGTAAGAATATGTTCTGAACGATTCATATTAATCTCTTCAAGCATTGCTGCAAGAGTGGAACTCTTTCCAGAGCCGGTAACACCCGTAACAAGAACTAATCCTCTTTTGGCATTTGTGATTGAGGTAACGGCTTCTGGCAACTTTAACTGAGCAAGAGTTGGGATTTGCATAGTTATAACTCTCATAATAATTGCAAGCTTACCTTGAAATCTTAAGATATTAACTCGAACTCGACATACATTTCCATACTGGTAAGATCCGTCATACTCTTTTAATGAATCGATCTTTGCCTTTATATCTTCTTCAACGATAGTAAGAAGAGATATCTTTCTCATGTCTTCATCAGATAATTCCGCAGAATTAATAGCCTTGAGGTGTCCCTTAATACGAAAATAAGGTTTTTCTCCAGCTCGAAGATGGATATCACTCACTGAGTTCTTTACCGCCAAAACTAATAATTGGTGAAATTGTTTTTGATCATATGCCATAAAGCTTTTTCGGTTTATTTTATTAAAGATTTATCTTTATAAAATATTTTTATACTTAAAGGGAAAAAGACGGCCCAATTGAGTCCAATAAAAATATAGTAATAATTATTAAGAACTTCGATATTTGATATCTTCACCCCCCCATAGAACGCCAATGGACCAGCGAATGCACCCATCAAGACAAGTAAAGAAATGTGTTTGGAAGCAAGGTAGTTAAAAATATCTCCATAATAACAAGCAAAAACAACATATAAGGCCAGTAACCAAAATGCGAAATCTGTATTCTTATAATCAATTAATCCAAGATAAGTGGCCCCTAAGATCTCATATACACCGAATATTGAAAAACAGATAACTGTAAATAGATACTTAAGATGGTCGACATGCTTGATATAGATAAGATAGTTGAGTAAGGTCATGATGAGTGAACCAAGAAAGAAGATCAGTTGATACTCAAAAGAGCTATAAACAACAGCATACCAAAAGGCTTGTAATACGATAATTTTAATTATTAGCATGATTCTTATCTTTATATAGCTCTATCGCAAAGCGTATCCACGCCACAATAAAAAAGACTCCTCCGATAGGAGTAACCATCCCTAATTTCTTTAATCCAAATATAGCAAGGAGATAGAGACTGCCACAGAATATTAGAATACCAAGGATAAAGAAAATACTTGTGGACCTACTGTTACCTTTCATTGCATAAATAATCAAAGCAATAGAATGGTAGAAGTGATACTTTGAACCTGTTTCAAAAACACTAAGTTCATAAGCTCCTAAATGATTTTTTAAAGCGTGGGCCCCAAATGCTCCCAAGATAACTGCCAAAGCAGCACTTATACATCCAGCAGAAGCAGTACGGTTCATCATTTCATACCTCTTCTCTTGTCCCAGAACTCTTTTTTGAACTTATGAAGTTTTTTATAATTTTCTTCTCCCTCAAGGATTTCATAAATATTTTGGAGTCTTTGCGCTTCAAGCTCCTTCATTTCACTTATCCTAATCTCTTCGGTCTCTAATCTGATATTGTCTCTGATATCTTGTAAATCTCTAATAAGCTTAAATTCTTCACTTACAAAGGAGACAACCTTAGATTCTGATAGATCTAGATCATTGATAAATACGTCATCAACCTTTAAAGTCCAATCAGCTTGGAAATCGTCTGCCAACCAGGTCTTAGCATAATCCTCAACATAGAGAACATTAGAAGTATAAGGTTCACGAATTTCGTTATCTGTTTCTGGACTCCATACAGGTCTATTACTTCTTTCTTCTTTTATCTTATCAAGATAGATTTCTTGGGCACTTTCATCAACCTTAACGGCATCTGAAACGGAAGAAGATACTCCCTGATAGAAACTTGGAAAAATCAGGTATGTAATGAGGAAAAAGAATGCAACACCAGCTCCAATAGCACACTTAATCCAAAAAATATTACTTCGTCCCTTTCCAATAGAGCCATAGGGATTTAACTTATCGAAAATACCCTTTCCTTTGATCCCACCATCACTAAAGTTTTCTCTCACAAGCTCTTTAATTTTAGCCCCTGTTTGCTGTGCCAATCCAGAACTAATATCCAGGTCATGAGCTTCTTTTAATTCAAAAGATACTAGTCGCTCTATACTATCTGCAATTTCATTTATCGCCGCACTCTTTTTGTCTTTTAGATCATTCTCAGCATCCTTACGCATTTTCTTAATATTTTCAGTTTCTGTTGCTCTTAACTTTGCTAACATCTGCTTTTCTTGATCGAGCTTAGAATTAAATTCATTCTGTAGTCTATTAAATTCGTCCTCAAGTTTCTTATGTCCTTGAACTTTCTCGGCCTCTAGTCTCTTTGTAAGAGTTGCCTTAGTATTTTCATAATCAGAATGAGCTTGAGAAACAATTTCCTCTGCTTCTTTTGCAGCCTCAGAAACTTTTGTATCGTATATAGTTTGTGCTTCTATTTTCTTTTCTTTTATTTGAAGTTCTAGATCTTCCTTAATTTTCTGCCGTTCCGTCTCCATGTTGTCTTGCAGCTCTTTGTACTCTTCTTTTAAAGTGGCAAGACGACTTAAACTATCTTCTATCTGTGAGTTTAGTTCTTTTGACTCCTCTTGAAGCCCCTCTCTTTTTTCTTTAATATCTCTCAGATTTGTTTCTTGAATGGTTAGAGCTTGAGTTTGTGCTTCTTTTATAATCCTCTCTGATTGCTCATTTGCAGAATCAAGCCTCTTACGAGCACTCTCCACAAAAGATTCAGCTTCACTCTTTGCTTTTTCATGTACATTTAACTCATGAGCTTTAGCATTTTTTGTAATAGTTTCTGCATCAACCTTAGACTTCTCAATTAATTCTGAAGCCGCTTCTTTGGCCTCAACAAGTATTTTATTCTTGGACTCAATGCTTGAAACCTCTATACTTCGACATTTCTCTTGTGTTTTTGCCTCAAGGCTCTTAAGTCTCTCTTCTTCATTTTCTCGATGTTTCTTGAAGCTCTCATATTCTTTAGCAGTAACGGCTCTAATATTCTTAATCTCATCGTTAATGGCGCTCGCTTCTTGTTTAGCTTCTTCCTCTAACAATTTCCTAAACTCTTTAATCTCTTCACAAACCGATGTCTTACCTGCAGATAACTCTTGCTCTAGTTGATATATTTCGTTCTTTAAAGCTTGAACACTTTCTCTATGAGTTGTTTCAATTTCTTCAATTTCATATTCTTTATTTTTTCTTAGTCGAAGAAACTCATCATTCAAGGCATGCTTTTTACTCTCGACACTCTCTTTATACATAATAAGCTCTTCATCATGATGAGCTTTTTTACTTTCAATATTTTCTTTATAGTTTTTAAGGTCCTCATTTAATTGAGATCGTTTATTTTCAGAGTCAATTTTCTTTTGTTCTATCTGCTCTGATATTTCAGCAGACTCTTTATTTAGATATTCAATTCTTGACTCAATTTCAGAAAGTGTTCCCTTATAAGAACTTAAGCTTTCCTCAAGTCTCTCTCTATCGCGGTATAGTTCATCAATTCTGTGATTAAGTGCCTCATAATCTTTATGCTTTTTCTCTTCTCTTAGATTAAGTTCATTAATATGCTTATCAAGAGACTCTTTTTCTTCTAGCAATATCGAGACAAGCTTCTGCTTACTTTCAATATCATTATCGAAGACTTTGACCTTCTTTTCAAATTCAACTCTGGCAGATTCTAGTGCTGACTCTCTTTCTCTAACTTGCTCACTAAGCAGTTTTAGCTTATCCCCTAATTCTTGCTCTTTTGCTTTTAATGAACTTTCTTTTGCGTCATGAGTATTTTTTTGTTCACTAAGTTTAAGGCTCGCTTCTTCAACCAGCTCTTTAATACTTCCATACTCAAGCTCTACATGCCTTCTTTTCTCTTCAAATTCGAGGAGCTCTGAATTCAACTCCGCTTTTTTGTATTCATAGCTTTGATAAATATTATTTCTCTGCTCATCAACGGACTCTTTTTCTACTGCAAAGTTATTGTGAATAGTCTCTAGCTCTTTCTCTATTCGCTTGACTTCGGACTCATAGTTTTTATAGAGCTCGTCTTCAAATTTCTTAGCATTGGCCAAGATCTCCTCTGCTTTCTTCTCAGCATCTGAGATTAGCTTTAAGGAGACAAGTTGGGCCTCAATCTTTTTTTGTTCAAATTGTAGCTGATGAATTTCAGCCAGCTCATTTTCTGACTCAATCACATGCAGGACCTCATCAGTATCTGTTTTGACTTCAGGTAATTCAACTTGTTCAATCTGTGAGATATTTTTTAATTGAATTGATTTATCAATCCGTGGAGATAAATCAATATCCTTAGCTTTATTAAATTGTACATTTTTAAAATAATCAAAGGCCTTATTATCACAGTTTGATGCATAATTATTATGTGGAGGAGCTTCACGAATCTCTTCTCGATTTCTAACAAGAGGCAAGACTTTATCTTCTTCCTCATCGCGTAGCAAATCCTTTTGATTTACGGAATCGATACTAATTTCATCTACAGCGAACTCTAATTCATCTTCATATACTTCTTCAAGGTCTTGATCATCGAGAGAAAAGTACTTACTTAAATTACTCTCATCAACATCTTCACTATCATCTATCCCCTCTAACTCACTTTCAAACTCTTTTTCACAAAGAGTTTCATCAACTAAGTCATCCTCATCTAATACACCATAGTGATTAGTTATATCATCAAGTGATAATTCTTTGCTTATATCATGATCATTTTGTACTTGTGGAGCAACGTGAAGCTTTGTTTCTTCTGCGTCGTTCAATTGTTTTTCATCATGATTTTCTTCATTCTCTGGTGGCTTTAATGATGATAAAGGCTGGAGATCTGCAATAATTTTTTCTTCTTTTTTATTTTCTTCTATTTTATTTTTTTCTACTTTCTTTTCAACGACCTTATGAATATTAAAAGATGCACTGTAAAGTGTATTTCCAAAACGTATCTTATCTTCAGGTGTTATTTCTTGATATTTGCCTGCGGGTATTTTAACACCATTGATAAAGGTACCATTTGTAGTATTATTGTCTGCGATGAAGAGACTAGCTCCCTTACGCTTTACTTTTAAATGTATACGACTAAAGTGATTATTATTGATATGAACATCATTATTCTTAGACCGTCCAATGGTAAAAGAGTTCTCCTCAAAGGAGAACCTCTTTTTGTTACCATCATGAATTAGATCTAAGATTATTTTTTTGTTCATGTTATGATGCTTTATCAACCTCTTCACTATTTTGAGTTTGTGCCTCAACAATTGTTTCACTTACTGGCTTAGGGATAAGTGTCTCTTTTACTGGCTCATCTGTAGAGATAACATTGGCTCCAAGAACCTCATTTTCTACAGCATCTTCAGCAAGTGCTTCTATAGGATCTCTATGTTCATCAAAGTCTTTGATATCTCTTGGATGTAAATTATTAACAGATACGTCCCAGGCAAGTTCCATTGTATTTTCAAATTTATTTACCGTTTTAACATATAGTTTCTCTGGATCTAATAATGTATTTATAAATGTCATGCAAACTGAGACAATAATACCGATAATAGATGTCGACATGGAGAATGATATTTTCGTTAGAAAGTTATCCATAATCATTTTTGCACCCTCAACATCTTCAAGCTTCATTTCACCAAGCTCTGGTAGAGCACCCATAATCCCGAGAAAGGTTCCAAAGATACCACCAATAATGAAAACGCCAGGAAGAATATTTAAAACATCATGTGTCGCCTGGACCGGAATCACACCAAGTATTTTCTTAAAACACGGGTTATTTTCAAAAACATTTTTTGTTAGCTCAATAAAACGAGGTCTTTCAGTTGTGTGTCTAAGAAACTTACATTGTCTTAAAGTTTCTTTTACAAGCCTTGCACATCCTTGTTGGATTAGAAAAACTCTATCTGAAACATCCATAACATAATCAGGATTTCTCCTTTTTAAATAAGCTCGTACGACAAAAGACTCATAAAATGTTCTTTCAAGGTTCTTTTTCATAAGTACATAGAAAGATAGATTCGACTTATCGATATCCTGGTCGTCTAAAAAATTATGAACCCTTTTGTAGAATTCTCTCGCAAACCAATACTCCCTAGAGACAGTATAGTAAACGAGACCTCGTAAAACGGTTCCTACACAAAATGCAAATAGCATAAAGGGCAATAACCAGTCTGTAGCAGACGTTGTTAAAAACTGAATAATTGAACTAATAAATTCCTGAGAAAACATATTAAATCTCTCCTAAAAATTATTCATTAAGATCAAACTTAATGATAACTCTTTGTTCTTTTTTACAATCATATTGTTTACAAAATTCTCTTCGTGACATATCACTTGCAGGCATTCTTCCCTTATTTCCAGTAAAGAAACTTTTCGCAGAAACTTTTACAAGTGGTAATAAGTCTTTCTGCTTACTAAACTTAAGCTTATTGGTATCAAACATGTGCTCAAATATTGATTTTGCACGCTTGTAACTTAAGTCTAAGTTATAATTTATTGCCTTCTTATCCTTTGGGTCTAAGCTATTTGGATTAACGTACTTCCCTCTATATGTAGGAGAAGCAAAACCAACAACATCTACAGATTTAATCTTCTTTGCTATATTCGGGTCCTGAAAAAGACTTGTTGCATAGATTGGTACAAACTTATTAAGTGTCTTTTGCATACCTGGCTTCAGTCTAGAGCGACCAGTATCAAAATAATTACTACCAAAGGCCAAGATAACATCACCTGTCTTACCATCAACTGTCGCCTTAACTCCTGCTTTTGCAAAATTCTTTTGAATTTGTTTAGCTAGTTTCTTTCTTGCATTAAGCTTAGCTTGTGCTTTCTTGAGATCTTGACTAACTTTATTAACCTTACTACTTAGATCCTTAACCTTATTTTCGAAGACCTTCTTAGTTTTAACAATTTTGTCTTGAACATTTTCAAGCTCTTTAGAAAGTTCATCTTTTTGCTGTGACTGCTCTTGAATCGTTTTATTGGCATTCTCTAACTGCGCACTCGCTTGTGCTACCTTCTTTTGTACGTTTGTTAACTGTTGACGAGCTCTTCTTTGCTTTTGCTCAAGAGTTCGCTTCTCTTTAGCCGATTGCGCTCTAAGTTTTGCAAGTCTTTGCTTGTATTTCTTGGTAGACATCTTTCTCTTCTTCTTTTCTTTAAGAAGCTTAGATATTTGTCTTTTCAGATTATTATCAATTTTATTAATCTTTTTCTTATTCTTAGAAATAATTCTCTTTTTTGATTTTATGTCTTTATTTAAAGACTCGATTTGATTTTGCTTCTGAGCTAGAACTCTTTGTTTTTGCTCAATGACTTTATCTTTAGATGAAATAATGCTCATCTTTTGCTCTACTTCTTGATCAAGCTTAGCAATCTCTTGTTCTCTTTGCTTAATTGTCTGTTCTTTAGAAGCAATCGTTTGATCTCTAAGCTTAATTGCTCTTAACTTATCTTGGATTGTTTTATCTCTTGATTCAATTTCTTCAGTCTTCTGTTGAATCATCTCATTCTTTTTAGCAATCTCTTGAGCTTTCTCGAGAATTGTTTTTTCTTTAGAGGCAATAGTTCTCGTATTTTCTATAATCTCTTTCGTTTTTTGCTCGATAGCTTTTGTTTTTTGTTCAATATCTTGTTCTTTTTCTACAATTTCATCTTTTTGAGTTGTAATAACGCTATCACGTCTCTTAATTCTAGCTTTAGCTAGAACGTTAGCATTGATAATATTTCTTATGATTTGCTGATACTGATTAAGAGCTTCTTTCTTTTCTTCATTCTCAAGTGCTTTCTTTCTAAGAGCCTGCGCCTCATCACCGTTTTCTTCTTGAAGCAACTCAAGCTTTGACATTAAGTTATTATAAACCTCTTGTTCCTGCATCTCTGCTTGTTTTTCTATATAATTTTCTTTAAGTGTATTATAGACCTTAATCTGCTGTTGAAGATCTTCAACCTTGTTGGCCATATTCTTTTTTTGAATCTGTTGGGATAATGTATGTGTACCTGTTCTCAAGCTTGCAGTTACATAGAGAAGTAAAAATACAACGGACAAAACCATAAAAAGGTCACTGTAAGATGCCCATTGCTCCCCTGATTCATGCTTCTTTTTGAGTTTATCGTAATTGAAACTCATAGATCACCTTCTCAAATTGTTTAAAAAAAAGACATTTGTCTTTCATAAAATTATTTAAATACTAGTAAACATATCGGTGCTAATTTAAAGAAATTTAGGATAAGATTTAAGTAATTTTTCTTGAATAATTTCGATCAGATAGGATAAAAATATCGCACAATAAAAAGACAATTCTGCTCAACTATTCGCAACAAAAGACGACGAACACACTCAACTACTGTAGCTGTTTGAGTTCATTCCTGTAGAGAATATTTCCAATTTTACTTAAGTAATAAATATCATTACATAAGTAAAAACTTTTATAATTTTTTGTTATTTATAGACGATAATAGTTTAATGAATAAAAGACAGTTACTCTATTTATTAATACTTTTTCTCTATACTTCTTGCGGTTCTAAGATAACAGCAGATCTTCAAAGTCTTATTCAGGAAGTTAACAACAGCTCTGATACACCCAGTGATAATATTGACGATAGTGATAATGATGATACTGACAAGATTAAAATCTTTGCAGGATTAATAGAAGACTCCTCTAGACATTTTCTTGGTATCGAAGTTGATCCTTTGAAAAGTATTGCCTACCTTTCTGTTGGTAATGGAGATGACTGTTTGTGTGTTATTGACTATAGCACTGAAAGTCAACCTACACTTTCGCATTGTCTTGGGAAAACAACAATACCAAGCACGATACAAAGTAACTGTAGGTCCGCGAAGCTTGTTGATAACAATGAGAAAATTTTGTTACCAATGTATGAAAAAAGAGTTGAAGTATGGAGCTTTGGAACTACCCCTAAGACTATATCTAATTGGACGCGCCAAAATGCTCAAACTTTTTCAACCAAGAAACCAAAGAGACTAAGTACATATTACAACACAGGCTCTTTGTATGAGTATGTTCTGTCTACTCATGGTGGACTCTTAAAGACTACCTACAACTCTACAGATGACTCTTTTTCGATCATCAATAATGGAACAGATGCTTTTGATAATTCCAGCTCAAAAATCTATCAAGACGGTGCATATTTAGAAGATGGGTTTATATTGGCAACGACAGCAGGTACAAATAAAAATGTCGAGATCTATAATAGCTCATCTAGCCTAATTAAAACTATAACTCTTAATAATACTAGTAACTATATGTGGTCCTCTCATGTGAGTGAAGATAATAAAACAATTGCAATTGGCGGTAATTACCTAGCACTGATAAGCTATGATGCTACAGAGATAAATGAGTCAGACAAGTTTACCCTTAGACATGAACAAACCCTCTCAAAAAATATGAGACATATGAAAATGTTTTCTCTTAACTCAGTTGACTATCTTATGGGATCATTTTCAGATGGAACAATTCGTGTTTTTAATATAACCAATATTGATTCTCCAACTCTTATAAGAAATTATGATATTGAGGCTTTTGATGGTGAAGCATATGATCTTTACGTCGATACTACGAAGGAGCGTGTTTTGGTAGCAGGGACGAAGGGCAAATTTGCAATATTAAATCTCATAGAGCTCATTAAGACTAATTAAGAATATGCAAAGTTTCCTCAGGGCCCCAACCACATTTCTTGCAACAGACTTCCTCATGCACATAGAGATTCTCAAGATCTGCTAAATGTGTAAAATCAACCTGATTGCCACACTTTGGACATCTTTC
>DDIK01000151.1 GCA_002338505.1 Bacteriovorax sp. UBA1852 | reverse complement strand
AAGTTTCCAAGCTTTGCCCCTAGGTTTAAAGCCTCTACCGCCTGAGGAGACAGAGACCCATAACTCATGGCCGATATATTAAAGATTGATAGAGAATAAGGTTTTTTACAATGTTTTGAACCTACCTTTACTCTAAAATTATCTTCTTCCATTTTATGTTCATCAAAAGGATACATCGAATGATTAATCCATTCATGTCCATCACTATAAACATCTAACTGAGTTCCAAAGGGTTTTGTTCTTAAAACTTTCTTTGCACGCTGATAGACAACGGCCCTATTTATTCTTGAAATGGGTGTCCCATCAGTATCACTCTCAACAAAGTACTGATAAACCTTAGGCCTTAAGTCCTCCATCACATAACGAAGACGACCTAGTAGTGGATAGTTTCTCTTAAGCGTATGTTTCTTTTGAAACACATCATAGAGTCCTACGAGCCATATAGGTAAGAAGACAATGAGAAAAACTGCAAATAGCTTATTAAGGTAAATAAGACCTGCCTGTAATAAAATTGTCAGAATTAAAAAAATCCAAAAGCCTTTTCTCATAATTTCTCCTTAAACCATTCTCTACTCTTACCCTTTTATTAGATACTTAGGCAATTTTTACACTTCTTTTACAAACAAAAGTCCAAAGTTTTGCCACAATAGATAACAGTAAAGGGGTACAAATATGAAATCTTACCAACTCAAAAATTTAAACGTTACAAATAGTATATTTCTGATCGCATCACCAATTATAGCTGTTCTTGGTACGGCATGGTGGCTCTCTCAAGATGGGTTTAGCTGGGGAATAGTCTTAATGACTATTATATTCTACTACGCCACAGGCATGGGTATTACCGTTGGATACCACAGACTCTTTGCCCATAGATCTTATAAGACTAATGGATTTGTAAAAGCAATACTACTAATCTTTGGTGGCTGTGCTCTTCAAAATAGTGCACTAAAATGGTGCAATGATCACCGAGTTCACCACGGTAAGGTCGATACTGAACAAGACCCTTATAATATCAATGAAGGGTTTTTCTATGCACATATGGGTTGGATTCTCCTACAAGAAGATATAGAAAACTATAAATTCTCTAAAGACCTCTTAAATGATCCTCTGATCATGTTACAACATAAGTTCTATCTACCAATGATCATATTCTTTAGTTTTATCTTTCCAGGATTTTTAGGACATGTTCTCTTTGACTCATTCCTTGGAGGCTTCTTCGTTGCAGGTTTTCTAAGAGTTGTGATTGTTCATCACTTTACGTTCTTTATAAATTCTCTTTGTCACATGCTGGGTAATAGGCCATATGATAAAAAACAAACAGCAAGAGATTCATGGGTCATGGCACTTTTCACTTTTGGAGAAGGCTACCATAATTTTCATCACACATTTCAGTCTGACTACAGAAATGGTATCAAATTCTATCATTACGATCCTACAAAGTGGGCAATCAAATCGCTGTCATTACTGGGACTAGCACATAGTTTAAAGGTAACGAAGCAGGAAATTATTCTTGAAAAGCAAATTAGAGCAAGCTTAGAGAGTATTGAAAAATCGAGCACCTTAAGTGAGCGACTTGATGAAAAGATAGCATATCTCAAAGATGAGTTTAATCAAATCATTCAAGATATTCATAGAAGCGGACAAGAAAACAAAGAAGCATTAACCAATAGAATGCAGGAAATAATTTTAGAACTTAGAGAGATCACTTCACAAGTACAAGTGGTCCACGCCTAGAATTTTATGTTTCTGTTCATGTAAGTCTCTGATTAGGCCTGACCAATACTCTTCACTGCCAAAGTATGGAAAGGCCTGCTTGAAGGCGGGGTCTTCCCACCTCTTAGACATCCAAGTTGCAAAGTGTATGTATCTTAATGCCCTTAGAGGCTCTATCAGCTTAAGTTCACTATAATTAAAATCTCTAAAAGTCTCGTAATGCTCTAGTAGGTAAAGACGGTCTCGCTTGGCCTCTTCATCATCACCGGGAACAACAAGCCATATGTCTTGAATAGCAGGGCCTACTAACATGTCATCAAAATCAACTAAGTAATTACCTTCATTCTCTCTATAGATTAAGTTAGATCGATGACAGTCTCCATGAATTCTGTGCGTTTTAAGGCCTTCAAAGAGAGGATCAATATGATCACAAATCTCATTGACTAAATTTTCTAAAGGCTCAAGGTAGAGATGAGGAAGATGCTCTGATTTTTTTAAGGCATTGAAGTTTGTTCTTCCAAATGTTGTTGGGTTTATACTCATTCGGTGGGATGCTTCTCGCTTTTCTCCAATATTATGAAGCCTTGCAAGCAAGCGCCCTATTTCTTCAAGTTTATCTTCACCAAGCTCATCAGGAATTCTGCCGCCTTTTTTTGGAAATAAGGCAAAGTAGATCTTATGTTGTTCAAGTTCAAATAAAGTCTCACCATCAATTTCTAGAGGTGCGATAACATTTATCTCTTCTTCTTTTAGATCCTTTAAAAAAGTATGTTCATCTTTAATCTGCTCACGAGACCATCTGCCTGGACGATAGAACTTTGCAACGATAAACGGGTTGTCCTCATCATCAACTTCAATATCAAAAACACGGTTTTCCATACTATTAAGAGTTAATACTCTTCCTGTCGTTGAAAAACCAATCTTATCGATTGAGTTTAAGATCATATCAGGAGTTAGCTCATGAAAGAATTGTGTTTCGTTGTGGCCCCATATATCGCTCAAATAATACCTCAGTCGTTTATTGCCCTCTTTAGAATTAACATGAAACAACCGATAATTATAGTATGCATTTAGTGAAGAACGAGAATAAAGAACATCCCTTTTTATTAGACGAAGAGTTTTTTGAAAACTTCACTTCTCACCATACACGCAAGAACTATCTCGTCGACATCAATCAATTCCTAGAGTGGATAAGCTTTTATTACCAATTTGATGATTATGATCAAATTAGAAGAATCCATATTATTAAATTTAGAAATTTTCTCAGTGAAACAGGTGGACACAATGATGAGCCCTGTAGTCCAAAGACTATCAATAGAAAGCTTGCGAGTTTATCGACCTACTTTAATTTTCTCGTTGAAAAAAATCTTGCGCCAGCAAACCCTGTTACCAGCGTCAAAAGGCCTAGAGCAGAAGTTAAGAGTCCAACAAATGCCTTGAAAAAAGAACAGGTGCTTGAGATCTTTAATGAAATTGAAAAAAATAAGAACTCAGGCCCACTTCATAAGGCATTACTTGTAACATTTTTTACGACAGGTCTTAGAAAGAGTGAAATTCTTAATCTCAAAATAAAGCACTTTAGACGACATGGCGATAATCACATTCTTGAATTTATCGGTAAGGGTGGAAAGCTTGGAAAGAAGCTTCTCAATCCAGTTTGTATCATGGCCATAGAAGAATATCTCGCGTGGATGCGTGAAAATGAAAGAGAGACTGCTCCAAATGATTGGCTCTTTCAGCCAACGAGAAACCCAAGTAATCCCGAATATCTCAATAAACCACTGAACCCTAAAACGATTAATGAAATTATCGACCGCTATTCTAAAAAGGTTGGAATAGGCCATAAGGTCACTCCTCACTCTGCCAGAGCGACATTCATCAGTGCAATCTTAGATATAGGTGTCGACATATATGTCGTTGCTAGAGAGGTCAATCACGCCTCTGTTAAAACAACGCAAGAGTACGACAAGAGAAGAAAGAAATTGCTCGAATCACCTGTTATGAAAATAGATTGGGAATAATTAGGCGCTTTTTTTAACTTCAGTCTTATGCGTCTCAAGGATCTCATTGATAGTATTAATGAACTTTTCAGATCTCAACTCTTTCTTACTGAAGATATATTGAAAACCTAGTGTCATCAGCTTCATTCGATCCATCTCACTGAACTCTTCACCTGTAATCATGATGAAGTCCGTGTGAGAAAACTGTAAGCGCTGAGAAGAGAGCACGATGAGATCGTCTCCATTTAATGCTGGCATATTATAGTCGATAATCGCACAATGAGGCCTATTACTAGAAATGCTCTCTAACCCCTCATGTGGGTCCTCATAAACATCAAAGGATATCTCCTGATCTTTAAAAAGATTTGAAAAAACTGTTTTCATAAATTTATCATCATCGATTATTATTACATCCATAGATTTCTTATCGGCAAGGAAGACTTGAAGTTAATATAAAAATCCATTAAATGAATAAAATATATAGAACACATCACCATATCTAGTGCCGTCATTTTTTCGGCACATACCATATATGGTATAACTACAGTGCGGCATAGAAGAATTTTACTAGCGAAAAAATAGATGTAAGAAATTTTCAGGTCAATATAACGGAAGATTTTGAAAGTATATTAACAATAACATTAGCCTTTTAGACGGCAGGACAGAATAACCAAGTAGAAATATCAGATAGTATGTCTCATCTTTGTTCGTAATAAATATCAAACATGACCGCTTGTATATTGATTTAAAGGTCTTATTTGATAATATATAAATACAGACACACACAACGTCTTTAATGAAATTTAAATACTTCGGATCTTTTTATAAGTTCCCGATATCACAACGTGAGGAGGATCTCGTGAGCGATATTATTACACCTAATGACAACAGATTTGTTCTTTTTCCAATCAAATATCAACAAGTTTGGGAAATGTACAAGAAACACATGGCCGTATTCTGGACTGCTGAAGAGCTTGATCTTGCAAACGATATGAGTGACTGGGAAAAGCTTAACGAAGACGAGAAACACTTTATTACGCACATACTAGCATTCTTTGCAGCAAGTGATGGAATCGTAAATGAAAACTTAGCACTTCGTTTCTATAACGACGTTCAAATACCAGAAGCAAGATGTTTCTACGGCTTTCAAATTGCCATGGAAAATATCCACAGCGAAACTTACTCACTCTTAATCGATACATATGTTAAAGAGCCAAAGCAAAGAGACAAGCTATTCAACGCTGTTCAAAACTTTGATTGTGTTGCAAAGAAAGCTAACTGGGCCCTTAACTGGATTTCTTCAAAGAACTCTTATGCTGAGAGATTAGTTGCTTTCGCAGTTATTGAGGGAATATTCTTTTCTGGATCTTTTTGCTCAATCTTTTGGTTAAAGAAAAGAGGTCTCATGCCTGGTCTTTGTACTTCAAATGAATTCATTTCTAGAGATGAGGGACTACACTGTGAATTTGCTGTACTCATGCACTCACTCCTAGACAAGGAAGACCAAGCATCAGCTGAAACAATTAGAAATATCATGACAGAAGCTGTTGAGATCGAAAAAGAATTCATCACAGAAGCACTACCTGTTTCTCTCATTGGTATGAACAAAGATCTTATGGCCGAATACGTAGAGTACGTAGCTGACTTTTGGCTTCAAAGACTTGAAGTAGAACCTGTTTATAACACAAAGAACCCATTTGATTGGATGGAGCTTATTTCACTTGAAGGAAAGACAAACTTCTTTGAAAAGAGAGTTTCTGAATATCAAAAACCAGGCGTTCTATCAGATAAGACACAAAACACATTCACATTGGACGCGGAGTTTTAATTATGTACGTACACACACGAAGTGGAGAGAAAGAGCCCATAAAATTTGATAAAATTACAGATAGAATATCTACTCTATCATTTGGTTTAGATCATGTAGATCCTTCAACGATTACTCAAAAAGTTATCCAAGGGATTTATGACGGAATCACAACTAAGGAACTAGATAATCTTGCCGCAGAAACAGCAGCCTATCTAGCGACAAAGCACCCACAATATAATGTTTTAGCAGGAAGAATTGCCGTATCAAATCTTCATAAAGAAACGAAGGGATGTTTTTCTGAAAACATCAAAAAGATGTATGAATTCGTTAACCCAGCAACTGGCGAGCATGCTCCCCTAGTTTCAAAAGAATTGTATGATGTTGTTCTTGAAAATGCTGAGAGACTCGATAAGGCCGTGGTTGATAAGAGAGACTTTGGTTACGATTACTTTGGATTTAAAACATTAGAGAGATCATATCTTTTAAGAATGAATGGAAAGATCGTTGAAAGACCAGGACAGATGCTCTTAAGAGTTTCTGTTGGTATGCACATGAATGATCTTGATGCAGCTCTTGAAACTTATAATCTCATGAGTGAGAAATACTTTACTCATGCGACCCCTACTCTCTTTAACTCAGGTACAAATAAGCCGCAACTATCAAGCTGCTTTCTTTTGACTATTAAAGACGATTCAATTGATGGTATCTACGATACGATTAAGCAAACAGCACTGATTTCTCAATCAGCTGGTGGAATTGGATTATCAATTCATAATATTAGAGCAAAGGGATCATTCATTAAAGGTACCAATGGTACAAGTAATGGAATCGTTCCAATGCTTAAAGTATTTAACGATACTGCGAGATATGTAGACCAAGGTGGCGGAAAGAGAAAGGGCTCATTCGCCATTTACCTTGAGCCTTGGCATGCAGACATCTTTGAATTTCTTGAAATGAAAAAGAACACTGGTAGTGAAGACCAAAGAGCAAGAGACCTATTCTACGCCCTATGGATATCTGATCTTTTCATGAAAAGAGTTGAAGAAGATGGACAATGGTCATTATTCTGTCCACACGAGTGCCCAGGACTTGCTGACTGCTATGGCGCAGAGTTTGAAACACTCTATGCAAGATATGAGAGTGAAGGAAAAGCTAAGAAAGTCATTAGAGCGCAAGACTTATGGTTTGCAGTTCTTGAATCTCAAACTGAGACAGGCTCTCCTTATATGCTCTACAAAGATGCAGCTAATGAGAAATCAAATCAGAAAAACCTAGGTACAATTAAGTCTTCAAACCTTTGTACAGAAATTCTTGAGTACACATCACCGGATGAAGTTGCTGTTTGTAACCTTGCCTCTGTTGCACTCAATAAGTTTGTTAAAGAAGGAAAAGACGGGAAGCTAGAGTACGACTTTGAACATCTCTATAAAGTCGTCTATAGAATGACAAAGAACCTAGATAGAATTATCGATGTTAACTACTACCCTGTCATAGAGGCGAGAAACTCTAATATGAGACATAGACCAATCGGACTTGGTGTTCAAGGTCTACAAGATACATTATTCCTTTTAAGGCTTCCTTTTGAAAGTAATGAGGCCTTAAAGCTTAACCAAGATATCTTTGAAACTATGTATTTTGCTGCAGTAACAGCTTCTAAAGACATGGCAAAAGTAAGTGGACCATATTCTACTTATGAAGGTTCACCGGCATCACAAGGACAATTACAATTTGATCTATGGGATCATAGTGATCATTCAGGAATGTGGGACTGGAAAGCACTTAAAGCTGAAATTAAAGAGCATGGTCTAAGAAACTCACTTCTTGTAGCACCGATGCCAACGGCTTCGACATCACAAATCCTTGGAAATAATGAGTGCTTTGAGCCAATCACATCTAATATTTATGTCAGAAGAGTTCTCTCCGGAGAGTTTGCTGTAGTAAATAAGTACCTCGTAAGCGACCTTGTCGAAAGAGACCTTTGGAATGACGATCTAAGAAACGAAATCATTGCTAATAATGGTTCAGTTCAAAATATTGAAAAAGTTCCTGAGGATCTTAAGGCACTCTATAAGACTGTTTGGGAAGTGAAGCAAAAGACAATCATCGATATGTCTGCGGCCCGTGGTCCTTATATTGATCAAGGTCAATCACTGAACATCCACATGCAGGAGCCAAACTTTGGAAAGCTTTCATCTATGCACTTCTATGCATGGAAAAAAGGGCTAAAGACAGGAATGTATTACTTAAGAACAAGAGCAGCGGTAAATGCGGTTCAGTTCACAGTAAATAACAAGTCTGCTGAAGCACCAGTGGAAAAAGTTGATGATGCTGCTGCTATGGTATGCTCAATCGACAATCCTGAAGATTGTGAAATGTGCGGAGCTTAACTAAGTTTAAATTTTAAGTTATATAAAGGGCCCATCTATTGGGCCCTTTTTTTGGAGAGTAGATGGAGAAAGAATTTTGGAAAGAAGCTTGGGATGAAGATCGAATAGGATTTCATCAAAGTTCATATAACCCCATAATGATGAAAACATTTGCAAATATTGACCTTAAAAACAAGAATATACTCATTCCTCTTGCTGGTCGGTCGCAAGATATTGATTACTTTCTTGAAAGAGAGGCAAATGTATATGCTGTAGAGATTGTAGAAAAAGCGATCGTTGATTACTTTAAAATAACTCAAAAAAGTTATGAAAATGAATCTTATGAAAATTATACTTTATACAAACACAAGAATCTAAAATTTTACAGCGCTGACTTCTTTAACTCTCCAGACTTCATAGATAGCGAAGTTGACTATGTTTATGACAGAGCAAGTAATATTGCACTTCCAAAACAACTTAGAGAAACCTACTACAAAACAATTCAAAAACTATCAAACAAATCAACAAAGTATTTTATTCTCACATATACTCATGATGGAGATAAGGACTTTGGGCCTCCATTCTATGTGCCAGAGGAAGAAATCTTAAGGGCCTATAGCGATATGAGTGTCGAGCTTAAGAGCTACACTTTAAAGACCACAAGAGATATTCAAGAGCGCTTTCAAGAGTCAGGCATCACAGAGATGACAAGAGTTCTATGGACTAATATTATTAATCCACTTTAAACTTTTTGGAATATGACGGCTTTTGAAAGAAGCAAATTTTTCTTAGCAATTAACTTAAAGCCTGAAGAAGGAACAAACTCTTCTAGAGGCGTCACTCTATAGTCATCGAAGTATGGCTCGTAATAATCATTTTGAAAGTCATCAAGAGCGAAATGAATTTTCTCACTATCATGATCTTGCTGAGAGTCCAATAAGAGTAAGAGACCTCCAGGACTCAAGGCCTTATATATATTTTCTAAGCACGCCTTCCAGTAATCACAAGGTATCTCATGCATCGTAAAGCATGAGAAAATCACATCATAGTATTCACAACATTCACTAAGTTCTTCCAGAGCTAGAGTTACTTTCTTATTAAAGGTCTTAGGATATATTTCAAAAGCATAATCGAGATACTGCTCACTTGGATCTAGTAAATCAAGAGTGCATTGTGGATAAACTTCCATGAATTGCTTTGCAGAAGTACCGCTTCCCGCTCCAAACTCCAAGGCCGTAAACTGATCTGAGTTTAAATGAGGACGAAGAAAGTCATATCCCACTCGACGCATGAGGTGGGCCGTCCCAAGAAATAAAAGTTCAATTTGATGATCGTAGATAAGCGCAGATTTCTTTGAAAAGTAACCATCTGACTGATAATGATAGTTTCTTCTGAGGTAGCTCGGATAATGATCTAAAGCTATATCATCTGAGAAGTCATATGAATTCTGCGCAGACTTTCTCTTTAAGAAATTAGATAAATCACGAAGCGTAAACCAAAGGCCTTTAATATGTTTAATGACATCGATTTGGGAGGTCCTATATGAGAGTGAGCTTTTACGCCAATCATTTAACAAGTCTTTTGTCGCTTTATTAATGACAGCTTTTTGGCTTTCATCGTATTTTGGTAGAGGGTTAAGTGGTAACCCTCTAAGTCGAGCAGATAATCTCACGAATTTAAATTCAATAAAGTATGTAATAATTTTTAGGTAAGTTAAAATCATAGTTTCACAAAAAAAAGCCGTCTTTCGACGGCCTAGTGAAATAGTTATAATTTAAAACCTGATGATAATGGAAGAATAAGACCTTTTTGATATTGTGTCTTAAAAGGTACAACAGATTCAGCATCTCTCGTATCCTGCACTTCGTTGAGTGATCGTGAGATTGCATCTTTAAGAGATATAGATTGCGTCAGGATAGCAGCTCTAACCGCTCTATCAACGTTTACAATACCACCTGTTGTTACAGTCTCACTTAGGAAGTCCTTCTTATCTACCGTCCCCATGATAATCTTCTTAACCTCTAAAGAGCTAAGCTCTGGATTAATATCAAGAACCCTACCAGCTACTCCAGCAACAAATGGAGCTGCCTGAGATGTTCCTGATACTCTTATGTATTCATCACCTGGCGCTGCTGAAAGAATTCCTACTCCTGGAGCAGCGACATCAACAAGCTTTTTTCCGTAATTAGAGAAAGGAGCTAAAGAAGTAAGTCCCATAGTTGCAGCAACTGAGAGAACATTATCACCTTTAATATTTGCAGGACTAGTTCCATACTCGTCATTATTTAGACCATCATTTCCAGCGGCATATACAAAGAGTGTATTAGGTGCAGCTTCAATGATCTTTCCACCAGACTTTATAAGTGAATTAATAAAATACTTAGCATATTTCTTTACTTCAACTGGGTCTGGCTCTTTTCTAAGAATCTGCTTATAAACAGTTTCAACTATCATTTTTGCTTGTGGATATCCTGTTCCGAATGAACCATTTGCGACTCTTGCTTTGTGACCAGCAACATAGAATGAAATCTCTTCCAACTGAGTCATTTGTTGATTTGCAAGTAGATCAATCCCTTTTTTTACAAGTGTTTCAATCCATCCTTTGTCGTCAACATTTTGAGACTCAAGTCCTAGCATAAACGGAAGCTTCACTTCTGTTGGAATAAGTTTAACGGCCATAATTTTTGCGTCTTGTGATTTCTGTGCACTGATTCCCGCAACATGTGTACCATGCATAAAGTTACCATATATAGATAAACTCTTAATAAACTCTTCTTCTTTTACTTTCTCTTGTAACCATTTTACTTCTTCAGTTGATGCTGTACCTCTCATCATTTTCGCCTGAATATCAAAGAACTTCTTTATGTCATCATTAAGAGTTCCTAGATACTTATAATCAATCACTTGATTATTGCTTTCAGCAAAGTTCCAACCATGAATATCGTCTTGGTAACCATTTCGATCTTCGTCTCTATTGTTACCATCGATCTCACCTGTGTTGATCCATGCTTTTGGAGCTATTGTTTCGTGTTTCATATCAGTACCAGAATCAATGATTGCAATCGTTGATGCTTGAACTGGAGCTTGAGATAATAATCCCATCATTATCAGTGAATAAAGTTGAACCTTCACTTATGCCTCCTTGCATTTGTATTAAAAGAAATATAACTGTAAAATCTTGCTAAATATTCGACTAAAAGTAAATGGATAATATATAAAAGAATATATCAAGACAGTTTTACTCAGGTATAGAGCTATGAAAAAAAAGATCCTTCTTACTAAACAAATCATTCTTAATATGACGAAAGAGCTTAGCGATTTTGAATTAACCATATGGGATGAAGAACAGGACGGTAAGCTTACAAATGATAAACTTAAAGAAATTCTACCCTCGTATGACGGTATTATATCTATGCTTAGTGATCGACTTGATCAAGAGACCTTAAAAGATGCAAGAGAGTTAAAAATAATCTCTCAATACGCTGTTGGCTTCAACAATATAGACATCGACTACTGTCAGAGAAATAATATTGCTGTCACCAATACCCCTGATGTACTAAGTCATGCAACTGCGGAGCTTGGTTTTGCATTACTTTTAAATCTAGCTCGTAAAGTCTCTACATCGAGTGAAAGTGCTAAGAAAGGCCATTGGAAGGGATGGGAGCCATGCGGACACATTGGTCGTAGCCTAAGAAACTTAAAGCTTGGGATCATTGGTCCAGGAAGGATAGGCCGTGAATTTACACACCTGTGTAAGAATGCCTTTAATCATGAAGTCTTCTACTATTCGCGCAAAAGAAAAGAAGATTTTGAAGAAGAGTTCAGTGCAAAATTCTTGAGTTTAAATGAGATGATTGAAGAGTGTGATGTTATCTCAATTCATTGTCCACTCACGCAAGAGACGAAGCACCTTTTAAATAAGTCAAACCTAAGTCTAATGAAGAATGATGCTATTCTGATCAATACTGCTCGCGGGGAGATAATTAACCAAGCTGATCTTATAGAAATCACTAAAATGAGAAAGGATCTAAGTTTTGGACTAGACGTGACTGATCCAGAACCACTAAAGGCTGAGAGTCCACTATACAGCTCACCTAATGTCTTGATCACTCCACACATTGGTTCGGCAACAAGAGAGGCCAGAAGAGAAATGGGTAAAATTGTGTGCAAAAGTATCAAATCCTGCTTCAGTGGTGATGAAATTAATAATATGATATCCTACTAATATTATTGAATTAACAAATATTTAAGTTTAAAATATATTTATTGTTCTATAATTGAATTAATTAAAACCGAGAGAGGCGTATGAAACATTCCATACTTATTGTTGATGACTGTGAAGACACAAGAAACTTATTCACATCAATCCTCGAAAAAAATTACGAGATAGTGACAGCTTCAAGCTCTGAAGAAGGTCTTTCAAAAGCGTGGCAGCTCAAGCCTCATCTTATCATATTAGATATCGTGCTAGAAGATGCAAGTGGATATGAATTATGTAGCCAAATTAAATCAGTTAACGAGTTAAAGAACACACCCATCGTATTTATATCTTCTAAGACAGGGCCTAACTCAAGAATCACTGGCTATAAATTAGGTGCTGTTCACTACCTGGAAAAGCCATTTGAACATGAAGAACTAAAGGCGGTCATTCATACTATTTTAGAAAATCTGAAAACAGAATCAGTGCTCGAAACTATAGACTATAGCGATATATCGCTTAATATACCATCTCAGGAGATATCAATAAGAGGAGAGAAGATTCACTTTACTTCAAGTGAATTCAAAATCATTCATCTACTTCTTAAAAACTCACAAAGAGTTTTATCAAGAGAATCTATCTTAAATCACATCGCTCCAGATAATCATAAAGTGAACGACAGAATGATTGATACTTATATCTCATCTATTCGCCGAAAAATTCGCCAATCAAACTTTGCAATAAAATCAGTATACGGTGAAGGTTATAAAATAATTCAACTTGCCTAGAGAATTGTAGAAATATTTTAATGATATTTAAAAAATAAATGTATATTGAAAGGTAGGTTTAAGTCATGAAAACTTTTAATATAATTATTGTAGATGACAGCGAAGACTATTCCCTTCTTCTAGAACACTGCTTTCTTGAAAGAGAAGATGTTAATGTAACCAGCTTTACAAAACCTGAAGAAGCTCTTGAGTTTATATCTAAGCACATTCCAAAGAGTGGCATCAAGTCCCTATTAATAACCGATGTTATGATGCCAGACCTATCAGGTATCGAATTGGCGAAGAACTTAAAAACGAGTCTGCCTCATTTAAAGATCTGCTTTCTTTCAAATAGCAGAGATGAGGCGACTATAAACGACGCGTTCAATATTGGAGCATGTGAATATATTTTTAAAAATAGAACTAAGGATGAAATTTTCTGCAAGATTAATAAAGTAATTGATAATGATATACATGAGACTCCAAATCATCTTGAGGTTTATGAAATTTCTGATGTCTTGTCTGACTATAAATTAGTTGAAACAAGGGATCGTGAAGTTATTCTAGAGACAAGCGAAGAGGTGTCTGTGCATTCAATTATAAAATTGAGGGAAAAGAAAAAAGAAAAGCTCTATAAAGTCGAAAAGTGCGAATTAAAAGATAATGCTACTCTGGTAACGTGTAAAGCGATTTAATCTCTCATTTTAAAAGCAAAGAATGAATTGAATAATAAAAAAGCCATCAACATAACAGTGAATGAACTAATTAAACGGTAAAATGACTGGCGATCAGAACTTCTTATGATCGTTCCACACTTTCCACCGTCACTATTTGTTGTAAAATTTGTATCATTAGAGCTAATTGTCTCTACCCCACCTTCCACATCATTATCATCGTAAGAATAAGATGTATCTCGAAGCGTGACTAATGCTTTTTGATAAGCTTTCAAAGGATCAAGAGCTAACTTTCCCTCGCAGTCTCCATATAAGCAGTCAATCAATTCTCCAGATGTGGCCATAATATTTTTAACCTGATCAAGAGTGAGTTCTGAGTTTAAACCCATCACCCCAGCTGCTATACTACTGACTACGGCCGCAGACATTGAAGTACCACTTAGAAAAGCATAATCATCATAAGAAGAAGTTGAATATCCAGAATTAAAAGTTGAATAAATATTATCACCTGGCGCGTAGATATCTATCTTCTTTCCGTAATTTGAAAAATTTGATTGAGTTAGTGATGAATGAATAGAGCCAACTTTGAAAACACCCTTACAATTTACAGGGGTAAACTCGGCACTATCAATCGATGATGCTTCATTTCCAGCAGAGACAACAACGAGAGCGCCTTTACTCGTAGCAAAGTCAATCGCCTCTTGTAAGTAATTACTACAAGAACCACGTCCACCTAGACTAAGATTTACGACTTTTACGGGATGGCTATTTTGAGAGCGACCATCGACTTTCCCACCTACTGACCAGCGAATAGCATCTGCAATATCAGAAGTCTTTCCGCCGCAAGGGCCTAAGACTCTAATTGGAACTATGTTAACCTGGTCATTAATACCGCGAATTCCGATATCATTGTGAGAAGTCGAACCAACAATGCCAGCAATGTGTGTTCCATGCCATGAGCTGTTTGAGCTAGTATTTTTACAAGAGCTTGGACCATAATCCCCTAAATCTTCAGGATCTTCATCTCGTCCATCTCCATCACGAGAATTCTCAATGTCAGAAATAAAGTCCGCACCAGGCATGACGTTGATCAAATCTTCGTGGTTTAAAATTCCTGTATCAATGACAGCGACACTTACTCTATTCATTTCGTTTTCTAATGCCTTTGACCTTGAGAAGGAATCATCAATGTAATTATTAAAAATCCACTGATCAAAAACAAGAGGATCCCTAGACTCAAGCGCATGCTTATAAAGAATACGATCTTCTTCAATATATGAAACTGATTTTGAAAGGAGTGAGAGTGAATCACTTAAGCGTGGGTCATACTTACTAATCTCATGAGAGCCGTCTTCATAACGAATGATAAAGTCTGCAAGAACACTCTGCCCCAATATAAGAAACATCAGGGTATAAAGTCTGATATTAAACACACTACCTTCCTTGGTAATTTTCGCAACATCCTTTCACTACAATAATATTAGCATGAATCATGCCAGCGTTGCAGAGAGTAAGAATTGTTGAAAGTACGTGCTTACAGGACCTTAAGAAAGATAGTAGTGATTTTTTGACACTCTAAAATGGCCCTAGAAATAAAAAAAGCCCTCAGCAAGAGGGCTTTTATATAAGAATTATTTAAATAATTACTATAGTAGAGCTTTAAGCGATTTAATGTTAGTGATTCTCGTAACATCTTCACCACGACAACCTTCATCAGTACAAACGTTTACCTTTCTACAACCTTTTGACCAGTCATAGACGTAATCTGTTTCACCTCTAACAAGAATTCCTTCAACTTCACCTGTGTTAGTATTGAAAACTGCAGAGCCAGAGTTTCCACCAAAAGTATCAAGATTTGCCGTAAAGAAAACTGAGTTACTATTGTTGCGAACATTAGCATCATCAGCAATTTTCGTTGGAATACCTGTTGGGTGACCAATGACAACAAGGTCTTCACCATCACTCACTTTTCCATCAAGTCTTACTTTAAGAGGAGTTCTTCCTTCAACCTTTCTATCAAGTCTGATAAGTGCATAGTCATCTTTTGTACCTCTTTCAAGACTTCGCTCGACTATTTCCTTACAACCATAAACATCTCTCTTTGTAAGAGACATTGCTTCAGAAGTATTATTAGTAGAGTGAGCATAATTAAAAACCCACTTATAACTTTCACAATTGTCCATTGATTTTATACAGTGGCCAGCTGTAACAAGTAAGTCTTCACCAACTAAGAATCCTGAACAATTTGCCATTGCCAGTTGCTCAGTAAATTTCTCGTATTCACATATTCCACGCTGAGCTAAAGTTCTCTGTCCAGTGAACTCAACTTTGTCATTTTGATCAATTTTAATATTATAGCCGCTGATCATAGCTGCTGTTGAATTTGCTAATTCTAGATAAAGTGAATTTGTAACTTCGTACAAGTCCTGTCTGTTATCATCTCCATAAACTACCTTGTCTACTGCTAGAACATTAACAGTAAGAACAGTTGCCAATCCTAGGGCTTTAAAAATTTTCATGATTTTTCCTTTCTGTATCGTTATAAATATTAAACGATTGAACAATTAATATGTAAACATACATGATCTTACATTGGGCTTAATGATGTTACTTGATGATTAATATCAGCTTTTAAAGAAAGAAATTTTCCAACGCCTATTGTCAGGGTCAGTGATAAAGAAGAAGCTCCCCTCTTGTGAATTCTTAATAGATGGGACAGTTTTATTTGACTCACCGTCAAGATCTTTAATGTCATAACGATAGTAAATGAATTCAACTTTCTTATGCATGGCCTCAATCTCTTCAATGCTATCAACAAAGAAATCGATAATATTACTAGAGCCACTAAACGCAAGCTTCTCACGTTCAATGATGAGAAAAGAAATATTAGCACCTTTAATGCGAATAGCATCCTCATCTACGCTAGGCATAAGATCAAATAAGTCACTAAGAAATCTACTCAGTAATAACTTATCTTTTGAAAAAAGAATCACTTGTCCAACTCTCATGTAATAAAGGTACAAGAAAATTTAGAAAAAGAAAAAACTATTTCTTATAAAAGTGTGAATGTGCACTTAAAGCATGTTGAAAGATTTGCGGATCATGAACACGAAAAATAGTCTCCCCTAATTTATGCTCCATAAAGAGAACTAAAAGAGCATGATGAAAGTATTCGCTCTCGATAATTCGTTGTGTTTTATTATCTGAATAAGATAAGTCTTGCAGAAATGACTTTCTTGAAACGCCTATCACCCATTTATTATGCAAAGACTTTAATCTTGAAAACTCTCTAATGATTTCATAATTCTGTTCTTTAGTTTTAGAAAATCCAAAGCAAGGATCAAGATATATTCGATCAAGATCAATCCCCTCATTTTTAAAGAACGCTAACGCCTCTTGAAATTTTACTAAACAACTCTCAAGGATATCTTCACAGAGATAATCCATATGAGAAGAAGAGATGTCTCTTGTTGGTGCTAAATTATGAGAAAAGACATATTTAAGAGATGGGTAATCTTTAAGAACTCGAGCTACCTCAGACAACTCCCCAGAGATATCATTCCAAACGATTTGAGACTCTATGCCAGAGTTAAAAACTTCTAAGAATCGACGGATTGTTGCGACTTTATATGTATCAATAGAAACAGTTTTAAACTTATTAATCGTTTCAATATTTTGCTCGACGAAACAAGAGAGCCGATTCCATTCTTGTTCATCAGAAATAGGATCGTTAAAAGGAGCGGTACTCTCAGCTCCTAGATCAACCCATGAATTTTCAAAATTTAAGAAAGAAGTCGTAAGGGAGCTCAGATGGTCTTGGTCTTGGTATTTATTTCCATCGGAGAAGGAATTGGGGGTGATATTGATCACCCCCATAGGAATTATATTTTTAGACATTAAGCTAGTGCTGGATCATCACCTGTTTCAGAAGAGTCATCTTCAGACTATTTTGAACTCTCGGCCATTTCCGATTCTTTAGAGTCCTTTGACTCCTTAGGCTCCTCTGGCTCAGGCTTTTTCTTTTCAATGATTGGAACGCCAATATCAATACCTGCAACAAGATCATCAACTTGTTTCTTATCAAGTGTCTCCCAAAGAATAAGTCCCTCAGCAAGACGAACTAGAGCATCGCGCTTTTCTTTAAGGATATTGATAGCAATTGTATAATTATCTTGAATAAGATCATGAATCTCTTGATCAATTTCAAGGGCCGTCTTATCTGAATAACCAATACCTTCACTTGGAGCGCTTGAGCCAAATGGTGAAAGTCCTGGTTGCTTATAATTTCTAGGTCCCATCTTAGGACTCATTCCCCAAGAGCAAACCATATTACTTGCAAGTTGCGTTGCTTTTTCAATATCATTTGATGCACCATTAGAGATCTCGTTGAAAACGAGCTCTTCAGCACATCGTCCACCCATGAGGAAAGCGATAAAGTTTTGACCTTTCTCTTTAGTGAAACTTAAGAGGTCTTCATTTGGAAGTGTTTGAGTAACACCAAGAGCTCCACCACGTGGCATAATAGAAACCTTGTGAATAGGATCAGTGTTTGGAAGACTCATCCCAACAAGCGTATGTCCAGCCTCATGAAATGCAGTAACTTTCTTCTCATGGTCAGAGATCACCATAGACTTTCTCTCTGGCCCCATAAGAACTTTATCTTTTGCCATTTCAAAGTCAATCATCTCAAGACTTTTCTTACCATATCGTGCAGCAAATAATGCGGCCTCATTAACAAGGTTCGCAAGGTCTGCACCAGTGAATCCAGGGCAACCTTTTGCAATAACTTCAAGATCAACACCATCTGCTAATGGAGTTTTATTTGTATGAACTTTTAAAATACCAAGTCGGCCTCTTACATCTGGTGCGCCAACCATGACTCTTCTATCAAATCGTCCTGGTCTTAAAAGTGCACTATCAAGAACATCAATTCTGTTCGTGGCAGCAATAAGAATAACACCTTCGTTTGATTCAAAACCATCCATTTCAACGAGAAGCTGGTTTAATGTCTGCTCTCTCTCATCGTGACCACCACCCATTCCGTGGCCTCTATGTCTACCGACAGCATCGATCTCATCAATAAAGATAATACATGGAGCGCTCTTCTTACCTTGTTCAAATAAGTCTCTTACTCTTGAAGCACCGACACCAACAAACATCTCAACAAAATCAGAACCAGAGATTGAAAAGAAAGGTACGTTTGCTTCACCAGCAACTGCTCTTGCAAGAAGAGTTTTACCAGTACCAGGAGGACCAACAAGAATAACACCTTTAGGGATCTTCCCACCAAGAGCCGTATATTTCTTAGGGTCCTTTAAGAAGTCGACAACTTCAGCAAGTTCTTCCTTGGCCTCTTCAACACCAGAGACGTCGTTAAATGTTACTTTCTTATCATGTGGAGAGAGCATTCTAGCTTTAGATTTTCCAAAGCTCATCGCCTTACCGCCACCAGCTTGAAGCTGTTTGAGAAAGAAGATTACAATGACAAAGAGAAAAATCATCGGTCCCCAGCTGATTAAGAACTGGGTGAAAAGTGATTGTTCTTCTTGTTTTTCATATTCTGGAATAATGCCATTGGCCTTTAAAACATCATATGTTTCTTTACCTGTTGGACCTGTGGTTTGAAACCAAGTTCCACCTTCATAGCCGTCATTAAATTTTCCATGAATTGTTAACTTGTCTTTGAGGACAACTTTCTCAACATGCTTAGTTTCGACTGCATTTACAAACTCAGGATAAGTGATGTTCTTGTAAGCCTTTTGAGTTTCAGAAGAAATCTTAGCGACAAAGAGAAGCATGAGTATGAGCACAACCCATAAGAGGATACTTTTTTGTTGGTTTTTCATTATATTCCTTTTAATTCTTATTCATCCAATGATGCAGACATTTTACATGGTTAAGCATCAAAGAATCAATAATGTTTTGTAATAATTTGGGATCATTCTCATATTTGTCAACATTCGAGCTGATTTTAGAGCCAATAGACAACTTTATTGCTCGGAAATCGATAAAAGTAGTTGAGCCTTCCCTCTTCTAATTGATTATTGATAAAAGGTATCGTCTTGAGTGCTAACTTTCTTGATACTTCTACAAGGAAAGGAATTGAGTCAGTAATCTGCGAACCATTGGGTAATAATGAAATATTCTCACCAGGCCTGCATATTAATGTTTTGTTCTGAAATTGATAGGCCTTCACACCTCCTGACAAATTTAAAGGACCAAATTTACCAGACTTTTGCATTTTTATTAAGTTTTCTAGCTGAGAGCGTAACTTTCCTCTTTGCGCCTTACTAGCTTTCTCTGCGCAACCTCTTACCTTTTCCAAATCAAGCTGACCATTATGCTCTATAATATAACCCCAATTTCGTTTAAATACTTGTGAGGCTACCCTATGTCTTTTAGGCCACTCTAGATTCAGCAGACTGGCCATCTCATTAGACCTTGCGGCGTAATGAGCAAGCATTTTTGGATGAAAGTGTTCTAGTTGCTCTAAATGATATCTGATTCTATTTCTTTCAAATTTGAGATTTAAATTACTCGAGTCCTCATGCCACTTAAGCCCCATCTCTCTAGCATAGCGTTTAATATGTTTCTTCGAGACACATAGAAATGGTCTTCTAAGCCTACCATTTACAAGAGGGATACCCAGACCTGAAGTCACTTTAGAACTCTTTAGCCCCTGAAGCAGACTCCACTCCAAGGAATCATTTAAATGATGACCCAAAACTATCAACTCTCGAGAAGAAGAATCTTCAAATAAAGCACTGTAGCGGGATTCTCTCGCGAGATGCTCGAAATTTGAATTTCCAGTTACTTCTATTTTTATGACTTTTAAATCAACCATTAAACTCCGGCAGTACTCACGCATAGCACTTATCTCGTCTCTTATCTCCTCTCGCGTACCGTGATCAATCATAACGGCACGAGGCATATGCTTAATCTTTCCCAATTGATAAAGTGAAGTAAGAACTGATAACAGAGCAACGGAATCAAGACCACCACTTAATGCGATCACGCTCGGAGTAGTATCGAGATTCAATTTGTGATTCTTTGAAAAGAGCAGAATATGGTGAATAAACTCATATGAGTATTTTGAAAATTTATTATTCATTAAAAGAAAATTATATGATTGACAGAAAAGAGGCAACAAATTAATATTTGCTTCGTTCAAAAAACATGGCTTCGTAGCTCAGATGGTTAGAGCGGCAGATTCATATCCTGCAGGTCCCCTGTTCAATTCAGGGCGAAGCCACCATAATTACATAAAAACCCACTTTACAAAGTCGTAATAACAAACACTTACACTATAACATAGTATTCATTTACAATGTAATTTTGACAAGGTGCATTTAAACGCACAACGCAAAATGATAAGATCCATCTAATGAAAAACATTAGAAAAACTTATATTAAGAACTTCGTACTTGCTATGACCCTTTCGGCAACGGCACTGGCCAATGGTGAGAGCATCAAATCTCAGTATGGCGTAAAGAATTTTGATATCGACCTGAGTATTAAATTTACAGAACAGACAGGAAAGTCTGAGAAAGGAACGTTAAATAAAACGAAGGTCATGCTCAACTCAGAACTGGAGATGAATACATTCATGTCCTTTGTCAGTAAGCTTGGAATGAAATATGAAACAGGGTCAACTCAAAGTGGATTCAACGAAAAAAGAAATACACCTGACTCTAGTGTTGTTTACGATCATGCATATATAAAAGCATCATTTTTTGACTATATAGAACTAAATTTAGGAAGTCTTGACAATGGCTCAGAAGTTGTTGGTGAGTTTATTCAATCAAATGTGACATCAGTAGGTCTAAGTCAAAAATTAAATTACAAAACTACAGATTTTGAAATTGGTGCAATGGCAATCCAGTCAAAACCACTTAATGATGAATTATCAAGCAGAATTGGTTCAGTTGAAGAGGGATCACCTAAATTTTTCTATGAAAAGATCTATACACGATTTAGCTTTTGGAATGTTGAGTATAAATTAAGTTACGGCCAATATGCTTATGATGAACTTTCAGGGGATGTTGCATTCCTCGAAAGATACATGGGAAATTCAATTACAGGAACAACAGCAGAAAATAGTAAATTTGATTACAAATATAAAGGGAAACAATATAGAGCAAGTGCGACGTTTAAAATTAGCCCCTACATCACTCTTGTCCCCTCATACGAGCTTGTTGAAAACAATAGTGCACCAAGCAGTATAAATAAAGCTAAGGTTCAAAGTCTAAAGCTAAAAACCAACATACTAGACACTGATTTAGAAATTGATCTGACGAATTATTCAAATGAGAGAGACACTACTCCAACGTATTACACACGCACTAAATACACGGCAAACAATGAAGGAAAATCAGCAAAGATAAACATTATATATAACGGATTTGAAACCGGATTTGGATATTTAAAAAGAAATGAAATTAAAGAACTAAACTATCTCAATGACGAAAAAGTATACTTTTTAGAAATAAGGAAGACCTATGATTTTATCTAAGATGAAAAACATTCTCATTACTTCATCTTTACTAGCGACATTAATCGGTTGTTCAGCGGCCGTTGATGATGAACTTCAAAAGGACACTTTTGAAGAGTCAATTAGCGAGATCGAATCACAAGAAGCGAAGAACTCTAGTAATGAGACAATGAGTAGCAACCCTCTAAGATATACTAGTTTTAAATTACTTAATAAGGATAATATTTTTCAAAAGAACGATTCAATTGACCCTGTTGGAAGAAACTACACTCTAGAAATGTGCATGGATCTATCTGTTGATAGAAGTCTTGATGGCGTTATGTTTATCGTAACAAACTCTAGTGGAAAAAGAGATGTAAAAAGATCAAATTCAAAGGGTTGTATTAGATGGCAAGAAAATATTGAACTTAACTATAAAGCAAAGAGACAAAAAGAACAGTTCTCAATTGAGATTGAGAGTAAATTCAATGAGAATAATCCACTAACTATCAAGTATACAATTGAGCCATTTGCAAAAGATAACTTTGTGGACCGAACAGGGCTTGGTTTTATAAGAGACCAGAAAAGTGGAGAAGCAGAGTTCGCAGCAAGTGAAGGACTCATTGAAATGAATAAAATTAAGGCTACTCCAAAAAACTATGGAAATATCGATCCGAGAAATGACAATCTGATCATAGACAAAGTTGTCGACTTTAATACATGCCTGATTAATAAACAGAATGAACAAAAACTTAGAAACGAGAGTGTGGACGTTGAACTCTCAAGGATATATACAGAGGACGAGGAAGCTGAACTTAAGAAACTTGGCAAGAAAAAATACAAGCGTGTGGCGAAGAACATTAAACTAATTGGCTCTTGTTTATCCATCAGCTTTATTATCGACTATGCAAGATATAGAAACACAAGAAGAATACCATACACATTTACAGTTAAAACAAAATCAAAAAAACTAGAAGGGGCATCGAGAACAAGAAAACTATGCTTATATCCATGGACAAATTCAGGCTGGAGTTTTGTACACGACACAATATCTGGTCCATGCCCAACTGACCAAGTAGACGAGAGAGCGAGAATATTTGTCCAAGAAGCTGATTTTGAATTTCACGGTCATGAACAATATTACGTTAATAAGAATCTTGATCTCACTATTAAGAAGAGATATTTTATAAGCATGCAGCCAAAAATTGACTACGGTAACTTTATTCATGTCATCAAAAAGACGGAGCCCATTTACGAAGGTAATTTTAGGTTAAAAGTTCTACTGCTCGCGCCGAAAAAGGGACAGATAAAACTAGACCATAAAGGCCTTATAAACGGTGACTACCAGATAGTATCATCAACGAGTAAAGAAGTATTTATAGAGGATGAGAAACTAAGAGAAGATCTTGACTTTGATATAAAGTTCAATGATTTGCCGTTTATTCATACGAGAATGTTTGCAGTGATAAGGCTTGAACATTTAGATAATGACTCACCAAATGCCCCATTACCATCTACTACGGTTGGAATGTTTCACGCCTCAAATAAAAGCTTTAGATCTTATGTTAAAGAACAAATTTCTGTAGACGAGCACACGCACAAGAGAAAAAGCTTAGAAGCGAGATCGTTTGAAGACACACTGAATAGTATGTTCGCATACGCTGAAACAAGAAATAATAAATATGCTACGTCACCAATGATTAAAGAATGGATTAATAAGGACACTATTAACCCAGAAAAGAAGTTTACAGAGAAGGCAAAGAAAAACTTTGGTAAAAACTATAAGGAAATATCTCTTGAAGATTTCACTAAGATAACTAAGCAAAAAGTATCAAAAAACAAATTGAAAGAACTTATGGAAGATAAGTATTCTCTAGAGACTATGAAAAGCCTTTGTAACCTACTAATTAGCGAAGAGAACCAATATAACTTTAATAAATGTCAAGAATCACCAGAGATATTTATGAATATAAGCTCTTTTGACCATATCGCAGAAATCAAAAGTAAGCCATCTCTTTTGAGCTCAAAGTCCGTTCGCCTATATACAAGTGCTGGAAGAGATAACTTCCATGGAGAATCAAATAGGATTAGTACCTCAAGAAGAACCAGTGTGGGTGGAAAGGTTGGAATGAAGATAGACCTACCTTTAATCTTTTCTGCTGGGGCTGATTACGGCTTTGATATCTCTAAAATGTATGGCCGAGATACACAAACTGGTAAATCCAACAGAGCGAGCTCAGGCACCAATAATGATATTCAATTTGATAGTCTCACGTTAAAATTTAAAGCATTATCTAGGCGATGCTTCGTGGTAGATGGAACTATAAAGTTTAAACGTACATTTAAATTTGAAAATACTGATAAGTCATCATTTTCAACTCTACGTGGACCTTCTGTAGTCTATGAACCTTATGCGAGTCCTAAGAGAATTAGAGTATGTGAAGATAAACCAACTGTTAGAGAAGTTAGCGAATCCTGGTTCTTCATAGGAGAGGGACATCAATTTTATTCAGTTCTTAGAGATCCACAAAGTCTTGCTGAAAACCCTTACACACTCCTCATAAGGGGCGATAAGAACATGACAAACTTCGTAAGATTTCTACAAGAAAACGGCGAAAAGGTAATGATCAAAGATATTAAGAAGTCAGTTGTGGCGAGTGAATACCTAACAAGGTCATACAAAGAGTTCCAGGAGAAATTTAACCATAATGTATATAAGGTATTTGATGCTGGGTTGCCTGGAACAATAATAAAATTTGCACCACTCGCGAGTAGTGCTGACAAATACTACGGAGAGCTCCCTGGAGAAACTGAGTTTAAACTCTTTGCAAGTCCATGGAAAGATAGATATGAAGAGGATCTCAAAAGTGCTGGAAAATAAAAACATAAGTTATCTAATCATGGCATTATTCCTACTAGGATGCAGCACAAATATTTCAGACACTAATGGACCTGAAAAAAAAGACAAGAGCTGCATGTGTATAAAAATGTATGAGCCCGTCTGTGGTCCAGACGGCATGACTTACGGGAATAAGTGCGAAGCTGAGTGCGAGGGCGTTAAAGACACTACGAATGGGGCCTGTTCAATCTAAGCTCAATATCATCACAAAGAGAATTTGCAAGCTCAAATGGGAAAGTGAAGCCGTTTTTGTAAAAGCCTGAAAAGAGAAAGACGCCATCACTCACCTCTTTAGATACTGGTAAGCGCTTTGAGCACTTGTGTCTCAGTCCTGTTAAAACTTTAGCCTTTGAAATATCAAGATCTCTTTCTAACTCTCTTTCAAGATCAGCAAAACTCAATACTTTTTCAAAATTAGACCTAATGTCTCGTTGATTATTATAATGAATATGGCCCTCATAACTTGTGCCACCAAAGAGAAGCTGCTTTGAAGATTTGCGGTATATAATATTATAATGCCCCAAAGAAAGAACAAAGCTATCACTGAGATCAACGTCTTCAAATAAGAGATAGCTTCCAGAAACCGACTTTCCTGGCCGGCTAAGCTCTAAGTCGTGATTTAAGAAACTCGTATATGCACCAGTGCAAAGTATAATAGAACTGCTCTTGAAACTAGTAGAATCAGTATGAACTGTATGAGAACTTAAATTTGTCACGGACTGCTCAAGGCTAGTAATATCAAGTTTTGAGTAATTTTCTTTTAAGCAGTCCATGAGCTTTTCTGGATAGACAATATAACATTCTTTATCGATTGCTTGAGCGCCGTAGAAGCTTGCAAAATCATCACCATAACGAGTGAGAAATTGTTCTTTTTTCTTTTGCTCTTGATTTTCATCAAATATGTAAAATTGTTTAGACCTATCAGCAATATGAGGGTGTTTCTCCCAAAAAGAAACAAAAGAATCATAAGAATCAACGAGTAAATCTCCAAGAGGACTTAGACCTTTTTTGTGAATACCACCTGACACAACTGAGGTGGTATTGAAAGAACATAATGGAAAATTTGTTGGATTATGAATCTGTAAAATTGATTTATCTAAAAAAAACTGACTTTTTGCCATCTCATGGAGAAGGACACGTGCGCCAATTCCATCTCCAACAATAATCACATCATAATTTTGCATAAAAGGCCTTAAATCTATTGCCATTCAAACAGGCAATTTCTATTATTATAAGCCATCTTTTTAAAACACAACACATAATTTTACGGAGAGAAATTAATGGAAATAGATCAAAGTGCAGCAATATATTGTCATCAACAAACAGAGATACCACAAAGACAAATTCTTAGTGTCTTAGTCATGCTCTACCAAGAAGACTGTACGGTTCCATTTATCACAAGATATAGAAAAGAAAAGACCGGTGGACTTGATGAGACACAGATTAGACTGATCAGTGAGAAATACGACGAATACCTTGAAAGAGAAAAAAGACGTGAATATATCCTTGAAGCAATCAAGAAGCTAGAGAAGCTCACTCCTGAGCTCGAAAAGAAAATTAAGGCCTGTACAACAATCAATCAACTTGAAGATCTCTACGCTCCATATAAGTCTAAGAGAAAGACCAAGGGAATGGCAGCAAAAGAGAAAGGGCTCGAGCCTTTTTCTCTACTTATGCTTGAAACAAAAGAGCCTATGGAAGAAATTGCTAAGAAGGCCATGAGCTTTATCAATAAAGATTTAAAAGTTGAATCCTTTGACGATGTTATCAAAGGTGCTTGTGATATTATTATTGAAAACTTTGCTCACGATACAGAAGTCAAAGAAGAACTTAGAACACTATATTGGAATGAAGCAACGATAAAGAGTACAAAGAAAAAAGATGCTGAAACCATCAAGAATTATGAAAAGTTTAAAGACTATTTTGAATTCGAACAAAAAGTTAGTGAATTAAAGAATCCAAAGGTTGCCCATAGATTTCTTGCTATTAAGAGAGGACTAAGTGCAAAGGTCTTAAAAGTAGACATCATCTTTGATGAAGAAATCGCTCTACACAATATTGAAGCAAAGCACTTTAGTGAGGATGGACTTACTCTTAAAAAAGTCTTACAAGACTGTGCAAAGAAGGCATACAAGAATTACATCCATAGCTCACTTGATTTAGAAATTAAAACAGAATTAAAGAAAGACTCTGATGTAAGCGCTATTGATGTATTTAAGACAAACCTAAAGAATTTACTTCTTCAGCCCTACTTAGGTTCAAAGACAGTTCTTGGAATTGACCCGGGTGTAGTTTCTGGTTGTAAAATCGTTGTCGTCGACGATAGCGGCCAGCTTGTTATCGATACTGTCATCTACCCTCACCCACCAAAGAACTTTAAAGATCAATCCGCTCAGATATTAAGTGCTATGATTGAAAAATTTAAAGTTGAATACATCGCTATTGGAAATGGAACATTTGGCCGCGAAACATTACAATTTGTAGAAGAGATGGTACCAGAAGTTCGTGACTCAAAAGTTAAGGCGACAATGATATCTGAAGACGGAGCAAGTATTTACTCTGCCTCTGAAATTGCAATTAAAGAATTTCCAGACAAAGACGCAACAGTAAGAGGAGCAATCAGCATCGCCAGACGTTTTCAAGATCCACTAGCAGAGCTTGTTAAAATTGATCCTAAGTCTATTGGAGTAGGACAATATCAACACGATGTTAATCAAGTAAAACTAAAGAGATCCCTTGATGGCGTTGTTGAATCCTGTGTTAACTATGTCGGAGTCGATATCAATACAGCTAGTGCTCCTCTCCTATCATTTGTTTCAGGGATTGGGCCATCTGTAGCAGGAAATATTGTTAAGCATAGAGATAAGAATGGCCTATTTAACTCACGTGAAGAACTCTTGAAAGTTTCACGTTTAACAAATAAAGTCTTTGAACAGTCTGCTGGATTTCTTAGAATATATAATGGAAAGAATCCACTTGATGCTACATTTATTCACCCTGAGAGATATGAAATACTTGAAGGTTGGGCCAATAAGCATAAGAAAGATCTAAAAGATCTCGTAAGCAATAAAGACCTCGCCTCTCAAATTAAGAGTGACAAAGAACTCGTTTCAGAAATTGGACAGATGACTATAGAAGATATTTACAAGTCCCTAACTGCTCCCTCACAAGATCCAAGAACAGAATTCAAATCAACTGAATTTAGAAAAGATGTGAAAGATATTAAGGATCTTAAAACAGGTGAATGGTATCCAGGAATCATTAAGAATATCACTCAATTTGGTGCCTTTGTTGATATTGGGATCAAAGAAAGCGGTCTTCTTCATATTTCACAAATTGCAGATAAATTTGTTGATAATCCACTAGAGGTTCTCAAGGTTGGAGAAGTCGTCAGTGTAAAAGTTCTCGAAGTCGACATTGAGAGAAAGAGAATTTCACTGACTCGAAAATCAGGTGAAGATCATAGGCAAGTCTCAAAGGGTTATGATGGAGATAAACCTAAGAAGAATAACTTTAAGCAACAGGCGCCAAAGTCGAATAATCCTTTTGCCAAGGCCCTTAAAGGCTTTAAGGTTTAATATTGGCCTCTAACCTACTTATTCTTCTCGATGATATAGCAGCGACTCTCGATGATGTCGCTGTTATGACCAAGGTCTCTTTGAAGAAGACAAGCGCACTTATGAGTGATGATCTCGCCGTAAATGCTGGCGTTATTCATGGAGTGAAACCAACGAGAGAGCTACCTCTTGTTGGGAAAATATTTGCGGGCTCTCTAGTAAATAAAGTACTAGGAATAGCAATTATCATAGGCCTTAATATACTATATCCTCCCATTCTAAAATGGCTTCTCTTTCTTGGTGGTCTCTACCTGGCCTATGAAGGTTTTCATAAAGTTCATGAAAAGATTTTCAAGCACAAGAAGGTCATCAAAAAAAAGACCCTTACAGAAAGGGAGAAAATGATTGGGGCCATCAAAACAGACTTTATACTATCTATTGAAATCATCATGATAGCAAATGGATCAATCATCACAGATAGTCTCTTTCAAAGACTATTGGCCTTAAGTAGCGTTGGCATCATTGCAAGTATAATCATCTACGGACTAGTCGCCTTCATTATTAAAATTGATGACTTTGGAATGTATCTCGTTGAAAAAGGTTATAAATCAAGTGGCGTGATGCTCATAAATTCAATGCCAAAGATCATGAAACTTCTTGGTATTGTCGGGACGGTAGCAATGTTCTTAGTGGCGGGTGGAATTTTCACTCACACATTTCATCTGGACATTATTAGCATCACTCTCATACAAGATCTATTACTTGGCATTATGGGTGGATTTGTAACATTTCTTAGCCTAGGACTTTTTATAAGATTATCTAGAAGCACTTCTAATTAAATTTATAAAGTCAGCTTTTTTTGAAAAGTAATTCTTACTACTAAGATAAGAAACAATGAAAGTGATCACTGCAGGAATAAGAAAAGAGTAGAGAAAAATCTCAGGCTCTAACTTAACTGGTAAGCTCCTATCAACAAACATCTGCGGCATGACCTGTGGAGAATACTCCTTAAGGAGCTTAACAAAAATAAGTCCACCAATATTGCCAAGAATTAAAGTAATTAAGGTAATAAGGCCTATGGACTTCATTCCCATCATTTTTATCTTTTGAACAGAAAGTCCTTGAATCCAAAAAGAAGCGAAGTCAACTTTTAATCTATTGTAGAAAATAGCTAGGCCACCTGCGATTGAGATGACAACAAGAAACACAGTCGCCATAAAGAGAAAGATCATTATAGAGTTCTCTAAACTTAGAGCGTAGAGAAGGTTTTTATTTTCAGATTCCCAAGAAGTAAACTTACTTGATGGAAAGAGCTTAGTTAGCT
>DDIK01000115.1 GCA_002338505.1 Bacteriovorax sp. UBA1852 | reverse complement strand
CCAACATAACCAGCTTCAGTTAATGAAGTGGCATCTGCAATGGCAAAAGGTACATTTAAAAACTTTGCAAGCGACTGCGCGATAAGAGTCTTACCTGAACCTGTTGGCCCAGCTAATAAGATATTAGACTTTTGAAGTTCAACCTCATCACCTTTTCTCTTGTTGTCACCATGAGCAACTCTCTTGTAATGATTGTGAACTGCTACAGAAATAATTTTCTTTGCTCTATCTTGTCCAATGACATAGCTATCAAGGTGCTCCTTGATTTCATGTGGCTTAGGAACGTTATCAAGAGCTGCTTTAGATACTGATTTAACAGAATCCTCAAAAATAATTTCATTACAAAGTTCAATACATTCATCACATATATAGACACCTGGCCCTGCAATTAGTTTCTTCACCTCTCTCTGTGACTTTCCACAGAAGTTGCAGTGAAGAGTACTGTTGTAATTACCTTTCTCTTTTGACATCTTCTTTCCTTTTAAGCAGTAAGTTTAAATCTAGCTGCTACTTTTATATTGAACTTATCTAAGTAATTTCTTCTTACTTACCTTTTTTCGGATCAATTGCAGAATCTATTAAGCCTAATTCTATGGCCTGGCTAGGAGAGAGAAAATTATCTCTATCTGTTGCCTCTTCAATTTTATCCAAGGACATTCCTGTACTTGAATGCTTAACATAGATACCATTTAATTGATCTTTTAAATCTTGAATTTCCTTCGCCTGAATTTGGATGTCAGAACATTGTCCCTGAGCACCACCAAGCGGTTGGTGAATCATGATTCGAGAATGTGGCATTGCATGGCGGTGTCCTGCGTCTCCAGCTGTTAAAAGCAAAGAGCCCATTGATGCCGCGAGACCTACACAGTAAGTATAAACTGGGCAAGAAACATGTTGCATAATATCATAAATACCAAGTCCAGCGTAAACACTACCACCTGGACTATTAATATAGAAATGAATTGGATCATCTGGATTGTCTTGTTCCAGAAATAACATCTGGGCAATCAAGAGATTTGCCACAGTATCATTAACCTGAGTACCTAGGAAGATAATCCTATCAAGTAGAAGTCTCGAATAAATATCATATTGTCTCTCACCTCTTGAGGTTTGTTCAATAACAATAGGATTTGGAATATAGCTTTGTGGCGTTTTCATTATTAATTCTCCCAATACGAAAAAGTCTGATTTGTATAATCGGTCATTTCGGTAGAATTGACGAAATCTTTAGCTGAAATGTGTTATTTTTAGCCTGACTCTTCTGCTAACCTTTTGATAAATAAAGAAACTCGAGACAACGACGCGCACAATTGAGAGAATCTATCTCCCCATAGAAATAAACAAATAGTGTCCCCTTGATTATGTTGTAAAAAATCATTATGGTTTTACATATTTTAAAATAATTTAAGATTTAAAGGAGTCCTTATGTCTGAAACAAATTATCCAACAACACTAGTAGGTTTAGATGCACCAGAATTCAGTGGAAACGCTGTTGTTAATGGTGATATCAAAGAAATTTCTCTTTCTGACTACAAAGGTAAGTGGAAAGTTCTTTTCTTCTACCCACTAGACTTTACATTTGTATGCCCAACAGAAATCACTGCATTTTCTGATAAAATCAATCTATTCAAAGACCTTAACTGTGAAGTTATTGGTTGTTCAGTAGATTCTGAATTCTCTCACCTAGCTTGGACAAAGCAATCAAGAAAAGATGGTGGTCTTGGTGAAATCGCTTACCCACTTCTTGCTGACCTTACAAAAGAAACTGCTAAGAAGTATGGTGCATTAATGCCAAGTGGTGATGTTGCATTTAGAGCAACTTACATCATTGATGAGAACAACGTTGTACAACACTCTTCAATCAACAACCTTTCTGTTGGTAGAAACGTTGAAGAAATTGCAAGACTTGTTGAAGGATACCAGTACACAGCTAAGCACGGAGAAGTTTGTCCTGCAGGTTGGACTCAAGGTTCTGATACAATGAAGCCTGATCCTTCAGGATCTAAAGAATATTTTAACAAGCTATAATTTTTAAGACATTCTGGTAAAACAATACTTAAGGGAGCTTTAAAAGCTCCCTTTTTTTATGATGAAAATTTATTCTTTAACTCTGCAGAAACTAACATGAGTTTTTGAGCATCATTCTTTAATTTATGCATATGCACCTTAACATACTCTGCAACCTCCGAAGAATTGTCTGAAACAGTTCTTAAACTTAAGAATCTTTCATTTACCTCATCTATCACTACAACCTTTTGGTTCGAGCGCTCTGAAACGTTTCCAATTTCGATATGAAGGCTTTGTATTCCCTCTAAGATATTCTTAAATATTAAATGACACTCTTCCACACTCTTCTTGGACTTATTTGTATTCTCTTTAGATCTTTCAATAACGGCTTCAAGGTCTTTTTTACTCTTCTCTACGATATTTTCAACTTTCTTTACACTCTCTTCAATCATTTCATGTATCTCAACTGCGGCGTTCCCACTCATGTCAGCAAGATTACCAACCTCTTCAGCGACAACAGCAAATCCTTTACCATGCTCTCCAGCTCTTGCGGCCTCTACCGAGGCATTGAAAGATAGTAGTTTCGTTTGAAAAACAATATCATTAATAAGATTGGTTTTTTCTTGAATAAGCTTTATAGAATCTGAAATTTCAAATATATTAGTCATAACGCCACTAACTTCCGACTGCACAAGCTCATTTGAATCAACAACATTTTCAATATTAACATTGAGGTCATCAACAGTTCCTTGGCCTCTTGAAGCAACATTCTTTACTTCATCGCTCTTTTTAAGTGATGACTCAATTAGGCCTCGATCTTCCTTTAGTCCAGAGATGACACTTTCTAACTGCCCCTGATTTTCAGTTAAGGCCTCAGCCAGAGTAATTGAGCCATCAACTAATTCAGATGACTTCTGATTCAGCTCTAATGTATTCTTTGATGCTTCGGTAGATATACTTGCAATTCTCTCACTCATCACCTGCACAGGTTTTTTCAAAAGAGCTACAATATAGCGAAATACGAGTAAGAAAATAATTGTGAATACGAGATAAGCAATACTTATATATTTAACATTGGTGTTAATGGGCATGAGGACTTCATCTTCATCGATTTCAACAGCTAAGACCCATGGGAATCTTTTACTCCTTAAAAACACAGAGAGCTTTCCATCAGCAATCCCAAGTCCTCTTCCCTCGCTCAACGCAGAATCAAGAAAAGAAGAGCTAAGCTTTAAGATTTCTGTTTCTTTTAAATGAACAACTCTTTCCTTATTCAACGTTGAAAGATATATCTGACCGGTCTCACCTAACTCGAAATCTTTTCTTAAAAGATCAATATAAAACTTAATAGTAATTTCAGATATTATCACTCCAAGTGTTTCGCCATCTTTTTTGATAGGAACCATTACAAGCTGATGATAATGAGTAGTTTCTTCGAAACCGAAAAAGCCAGTGACCTGTGTAGAATTTAATGATTCTTTAAAATATTTTGAAGAAGATATCGAATGATTCAAGTGAGTACTTTTTGTATTATCACCATGATGTGGGCTAATAATAATATTTCCATTTGTATCTGCAACAAACACGTGATGAAATGCACCCCACATCTTTTCCTGAAAGTCATGAATGAGAGACTGGGAAGAACCGTTGTAGATCTTCTTTTTCATCTCATCGCCAAATATCTCAGAATTAGCTAAGACCTCTAGAGAAGAGATATAGTTAGTAAGGTGGTTTTCTAATGTGACTTGTTTGGATAATGCAATTGCCTTTAATTTATCAACCTTATCTTCCACTGACTTGTTTCTTGAGTGGTATATATAGTACCCACTTAAGAGAAATATTGGCACAAGAGCGAGGCACGTTAGTGTATAGATTATCGTAATCTGTGATTTAGACTGTTTCATTAATTCTTCCTTGATGCATGAATTATCGTCTAAACCACTAATATCTTTATTTTTTTACGAGATTAGAATTTACCTTTCACTTCGAGATTATAAAACCCCTCATTGAGCTCGATGAGATTTGTATATTTAATCTTCAGATCAAAGTTACCAACACTTCTTTGATAACCTATTTTCACTTCTTTATTAGCTCCAACCATCCAAGGGTGTGCATTTTCAGAAAGTGGAAGATCATATCCAACTTCAACAACATTTTTTCCATCTTTTGACTTTATGTAGAATGTATTCTCAGCCGTTGTTGAGCCTTTTCGAATATAGATTCTATTCTCAAACTCAACTTCATAGTTTTCACTAATATCTATGAGGAGATTATTAGAAAGAGTCACACCAGTATATTGGAGCGATCGGCTTTGCTCATCTCGTACGTCCCCTTGCATAAAGGCCATGTCTGCACTGGCTCTAGTTGTAAATTGCACACTATCTGTAATATCAACCTGAGTTTGATAGCTTACAGAGATTCGAGTAATGGCATCTATAACAGAACCACTTTCAGTATTATCAATACTGCTATTCTCTGCTTTACCTGCATATACATTAGTTACTATTCCGAGCTCGAGAAAGTTTTTCTTTAATGGACCAAAGTCGTATTTATTAGTACGTAAACTTGTTTCAAGACCTAAGAGAAATCCCGTATTTTGAAGAGAATATTCATTAGTCTCTCTCTTATGTAAGTTCAGCGCGCCTCCAATCTTCACTGTCGCATTCTCTGAATCCTGTACCGTATATGTACCTCCAAGTGATGCCACCTGATTGCCTGAAGCAGTACTTGCACCTGACATCGTAACCTTTACATTACCACTGACATAATCAACCGAAACGAGATGAACTCCCCTTCTTGATACACCAGCACCATAATCCTCTGGATTAAGACCAGCCGTCTTTAAAAGAATATAGCCAACTTCAGAAGGAACTTTATCAATAGTTTTTCCAAAAGCATCATAAATTTGAATGGCTGAACCGGCATCTGGAGCGTAGGTATTTTGGTTGAATATTCCTGAAGTAAGTGAGCTTTGAAGACTAACATCACCATAATTTATGTGAACAACTTGAGATGGATTTTCTTTATCCTGTGCTATAACTGTTGCATGGCCACCATCAATAGTTGAGAAACCAATGACGTAGACATTACTTACTCCAAGATCATTAAGTGCAGAAGCTTGAGCTGTTGCGATATCACGACAAACACCTGCTTCAATATTTTCTCTAATTGCACTATAGAGCTCATTTTTTGTAACAACACCTTCAGCTCCAGTACCTTCATCAGCACGAGCATAGTCATAATTAGAAGCCATGACGTCACCGAGGTTTTGAGATATATAAATTTTTTCCTCAAAACTAAGACCAAATTTTCCAGCTTCGAGAGCCCTTGAGCTTAACTCTTGACTTTGACTGGCTATCATTCCAGATAGTACTGTAAGAAAATAACTATTTCCTTTCTCTTCTCCAAATTCTTCAATGAATCCTTGTTTAAAGTTCATAATAGGTGTTGTGAACAGCTCATAGCAGTCCTCAATAGAACAATTTGCGATTTCTCTAGTCAGTGCTTGTCTTTGGTAACGAGTACCATCAAATGAGTCTTTAAAGCGGTATATATCAGCAAACGATTGTTGATCTAGTTTATATGGTCCTGAAGATTCAACATTTACTCCAACGTCTCCTGCAAGGACTGGCGTAGCTAAAGAAGCAGATATTAGTAAATAGTAGGCAATACTCTTTCTAAATGAAGTTTTCATGGTTTTCCTTCTTATTTTATAAAATTTTTACAATAACACTTTCAAATAAGAAGCAACTTTGATACCAACTCTAATAATTATATTGATAAGAATACTAATATAACTCAATAGAGTGTTTACAATTGTTCAAACATTAGACACTTAAAAGGAATGAAAATGCTTAAAATACTCTCAGTCGTGATTCTATTGTCACCACTAACATTTGCAAAAGAAGTCAATCTTAAACCAGTTATGCCAATCGATTGCTCTCTTGATGAGAATGAAGGTCGCTATGCTAGTCGTTCAACTTCACCAAAAATAGTGTTTGAAAATGCCGAACTTGTAGAAGTGAAGTTTTATACAACAGATGGACAATGTGTGGACAACAAGTTTAAGGCACAAGAGTTTTACAGCTCCCCTGCGGTTGCGGTCTTTGCAGAAGGTATCAATACACCATGGACATATACACCTGAAGTAGAAACTGGAATCAGATCGACTAAACTTGCAGGAGTTACTCTCAAGATCAATAAAGCTAAGACCTTCAAAAAATCAAATAATGTTGATTACTATCTCAATATTTATCCAAGTCGAATAATTAACTTTCGTTGGAAATTATCTTTGAATTATCAAGAAGGAACTGACAAGACAACAGCGACACTTAAATAATTTCTTTCTCTTCTTAAGTTTTGTCCCCGTGTCTTTGACGGGGACAAACTTTAAAGCCTCTAACTACATACCTTCTCTCAAATGAACACGTCTATATAAATTGTCCGGACAAAATTTATGAGATAGAATAAAATGATGATCTATCTAAGGGCATAATAATGGAAATATTTAATGATTTAATGGTTCTTATCAACAGCAATATCGAGTGGGCACCATTGATTATATTTGGACTACTCTTCTTAGCAGGCTTTAATATTCCGGTCTCTGAAGACCTGATGCTCTTTACTTCAGCTATTTTAGCAGCGAAAAACCCAGAGTATAAATGGCAGCTCTTCAGTGCTGTATTTGCCGGAGCCTATGTCAGTGATTTAATTTGCTATGGTTTTATCGGTCGCTATCTTGGAACAAAGTTATTTAAAATCAAATTATTCGCCTCGATGGTGACTCCAAAAAGACTAGAAGTCATTAATGCCTTCTTTAAGAAATATGGCGTTCTTACACTTATATTTGGCCGCTTTGTACCATTTGGATTTAGAAATGCTCTCTTCTTGTCAGCTGGTCTTGGCAAGATGAACGCTCTTAAATTTGCAATGGCGGATCTCTTTGCATGTACAATCTCTTGCGTCAGCTTTTTCTATATTTACTATACCTACGGAGAGGTTGCTATTGAATACGTTAAAAAGAGTAATTACCTCTTTGGAGGAATAGCTCTTGTCGTTATTCTCTTTTTCTTCGTTAAAAAGGTTTCTAAGAAGTCTTCAATTTAATCATAATTACAGTGACTTACCAGTACCTCTTCACAAGTTTTGTGAAAACTATGAAACTTTTACACAAAACTTGTGAACTTATTGTCAGTTTAGTCTTCTTAAAGCATTATTCACAAAAGTTGTGAAACAAAAGAGTTAATAAAAGGACTATATGAAAGCTATGAATTCGCGAGTAAATGTTGTTAGTTTAAAAGATTGGAATGATAATAAAGAACAAAGGTCAAACAAAGAAGATCTTATCAAGTATTTCTCACTGTTAAGCTTTAGTGAGCTTATTAACGAAGTCAGTGAATTATCAAATGAATTATCAACTGCTGACAAAGAAGAAGCTTCGCTAAAAAGTAATCTTATACTCGATGAGTTCAATAAGAGAAGTCACGAGAACCCAGAACTTAAGAATCAAATCCTAATGATTAAATCTCTCTTAAAGAAGAATATCGAATTACTCTAGTTTCTCACTAACGCTCTTTTTATTTCTACCGATTAGATAGTTATGATAAGGGTCATCACTTTATTTATAATTTTCTCCTGCACAACTTTTGCTAATTCCCCAAAAGGAATCAATGGTTGTGTCAGTGGTAAATTAACAAAGAAAGAAAAGTGTAACGAAACGATCAACGCCTATCAAAAAGCCCTAGACCTATATGCGCAATCAAGAGATAAGTTAACTCAGTCAATAATATCTCAGTTAAAAATGATACAAAGCCAAAGTTCATATAATTACTTAACTATTTATGCGGCTGCAGCTTTTGGCCTTAAAGACACAGAGAAAGAACTTATAAGAATCACTCAAATTGAGAATAAAAATAAAATGAAGTTAAAATTCGCACAAGCTGCACTCAACAGACTTCAGGGAAAGAAGTGCGAAAATAAAGAATACTATTTCGAAATATGTGAATATAGCGATCCAAGAATTACAAGACTAGAGAAGTACTATCAATGAATATACTAATAACGCTCATACTATTGTTCTCATGCCTTAGCTTAAGAGCAAAAGTACAGTCATATTCACTAAACTACAAACCCTACTCTTCAACCTATCTTCCTTATGTAAAAGGCGAAATTGTAAATACAGATCATCCTATGGATAATATATTAAGCGTAATGGGTACAATTAATGGTTTAAATCAAGAAGCCTTGAATAAGTCCGTACTTCATAAGTTTGATGAGATACGACAAAATTTAACAACACAAGAATATTCCTTGGTTGAAAACTACGGAGACAAATTCTTTGATACAAAGAAATATGGATGGGAGGGCTTTTGCAATCGCTGGAGTGCTGCAAATACAAATCCAATTGTTCCAGAACTCATTCATAGTACCTCGGGAATTATATGTGATGGTATTCTATTATCTCGAGGAGAACTTAAAGAGTTGTTCACTGCCCTATATAAAATAGATGAAAAATACGTTAAATACTATGGAAAGAGAAACTATAGTGAAGATATGCCCGGCGGGAAAGCTTATAGTATATATCAAGAGCTTGGTTATGATGACCTCGCTGCTCATACTCTCCATCATCAATTAGTAAGTAACTTAAGTAAGAATGAGTCTATTGTTATCGAAATAGACTCAAGTATCAAAGTCTGGAACCATCCTGTCGTCGCAATGGAAACAAACGAAGAAGTAGTAAGTTTTGATGATATTTTGAAAAATGAAGAACTCTTTATAAAAATGCCTTCATATATATACGAAATAACTGAATCAAACATAGAAGAAGATAAAGACCAAGTTAAAGAGCAAATAAAGACACAAGAGAGTCTCTCGAAGTTAAAAGAAATTGAGAAGCTCCTCATCTCGCGTGCAGAAAAACGAAATAACAAAGGAGTTAGCTCCTCACTAAGAAAAAGACGCAAGCTTTTAAAAAGGATAAGAAGTGAACTTACCAAGGATGATGGAACTCTTAATATCGGTGAAGGCTATCAGTTTAGGAGTGTTAAAAATACACTTACTATCGCTCTAGAAAGTCACGAGTTTGCAAATGAGTCTGGAGAAACAAAAGAAAGTAAAGCAGGTTATCCTTATGAATATATTTTAATCGAAAAGAATGGAGAGGTTGTTGATTCGTTTTGGTTGACTGCCCCCAGAGAGAGACCGGACAATCTCTGGAAACCCACTATATCCATAGATGAAATTAATAAAGATTCAGAGGAGATCATAGCACTTGTAGATCTGCTCGATCTGATTAAAAATAATAAATGCACAAAAATTGAACGAGCAGACGAGTTCTTTAAATCACTTGAGCCACTACTTGCATCCAGTGTCTTTCAAGAAAACTGGCTAAAGGTCGAAAAGTCAAAATTCAAAGACATCATTCGCTACATTCCAGAAGATGCTTATATTCCACTAGAAGAAAAATATGGGAGATCTCTTGAATATTTTTATAAGGACTATAGCGACTCAAGACTTTGATAGTCATGAAGAATTTTAAGTCTTAGTAGCGACATTTTCTCTTCACTATCGTATCCAAGAAGCTCAGAGGTTTTTCGAATTAAAGCAACGCTAGAGGTCTTTCTATCATTATGTTCAAATAGGCCTAAGAGATAGATAATATTCTTTGAATATGTACTTACATATGAAGAGATCAGATTCTTTGATTCTCTACTCATATCAGTCATTCTTACACCAATCGAGGTCTGTAAAGTTCTCTCAACTTCATTAAGACCCTCAAAAGATCTCTCGAGTGAAACGGTAGCCGTTATCACATCCCTTTCAAAAACATCTCTTGTGGTTGAAAGAAGTTTTCCAATATTCATTTTTGAGAAGTCCGGATAACTCGTTAAAGGAATCATAACTTCAAATTCTCTTTCTTCAGGGACAAGATCCAAATGTCTTATGAGAAGACCACCTTCAGAGATATTAGAGCAATAGCCTGTAAGAACGTAGTTTTTACACTTATATAAGAGATGGTCGTTAATCGGGGCCCTAAGATGGGCCCTTCTTTTTATAAATTCATTCATTATTTTATAGTAGCTTTGAAGCTGTCTCCGATAGAACTGATCTCTCTCCAACTGTTAGAGTTGAGTGAGCAATGATATCTTCTTTCTTAAGTCTTTCAACAACGTAAGCTAGTCCATTATTTATCTCATCAAGATACGGACTATCAATTTGTTGAGGATCACCTGTCAGAACAATTTTAGTTCCCTCACCTGCTCTGGTAACAATTGTCTTCACTTCGTGAGGAGATAAATTTTGCGCCTCATCTACAATGAGATATTGTCCAGGTATTGATCGTCCTCTTATATAAGTTAGAGGTTCAATATGAAGAAGCCCATGATCCATTAAGTCTTCATATGAAGATGAATTACCGGCCCTTCTTTGGTCAAATAAGAAATCCATATTATCAAAGATTGGCTGCATCCATGGACCTAATTTATCATTAACATCTCCAGGAAGATAACCAAGGTCTTTTCCCATTGGCTGAATAGGTCTAGAAACGAGAAGTCTTGAATACTTCTCTTGATTGATCGTCATTTCAAGACCAGCGGCGATTGCCAAGAGAGTCTTACCTGTCCCCGCCTTACCAACAAGAGACACAAGCTTAATATCATCATTTAAAAGTGCATCAAGAGCGAATTGTTGCTCCATATTCTTAGGATAAATTCCCCATATCCCTTCTCTCATTGGAATAAGAGGAACGATACCAAGCTTTGTTTTATTATAACGCCCAAGAAGCCTTCTTCTCTCGTTTCCTTCTTCATGAATTATGACATACTCATTAGGATAAACATCAAGCTCTTCGGCCTTATCAAATTGAAGAAAACGATTAGCTTCAAATTCATCAAATTGCGACTTTTCAACTGGAAGATAACGATAGCCTGTGTAGAGCTCTTCAAGCTTTACATCTTTCATCCCATAATCTTCAGCTGTTAAACCTAGAATATCTGCTTTTAATCTTAGATTAATATCTTTTGTAATAAGGGTAACTTCTCCACCCTCTTCTTTAAGTGCGATAGCAGAAGCTAGAATTAAATTATCATTAATAGAGAGATCAAATGACTCATAAGACTCTTTAGTTTTCTTATCGAGACTAATGATAAGCGAGCCACCATTTTCAAGGATAACCCCATTCATCAAGGAGCCTTGTTTTCTAAGGTCATCTACAATACGTGAAAAGTATCTCGCGTTTCGTCCGTTCTCATTTTGATCTTTCTTAAATCTGTCGACCTCTTCGACGACGACAAGTGGGATAAAAACATTATTATCACCAAACTTAAAAATAGCAGTTGGGTCAAATAAGATAACATTGGTGTCTAAAACGAAAGTTTTTTTCAATTCTTCCTCCATGAAGTACAAGATGATGTGCTCTAAAGTCTCTTGAAACTTTAATTATTTAAATTTTACGGATAATTAGGAGGTATTGGCAATAAAAAACAATTCTAGACCGGAACGCTCGGCTATCTAACGTTAAAATGCGTCTATATCTATATCAAGAAGGCTCAGATAAATAACTGCCCTCTTCCCTTCATTTTCTTTAAATTCTGATCCAAGCTCAACACTATAAAACCCAGCAAGAACTCTGAAAGGCCATAGATCAACTTCAAGTCCATAACTAATGTAGCCCTGGGACCAGCCAAAGAACGTTGAAAAAAATGGGATAGAAACACTGGCACCAAAATTAAACATCTGACCAAAAGGAATTGGTTGATTTACCGGTTTTAAATCAGTCGCAAGAGTATAGCTAAAAAGTTTAAAATCTTGCTTAAAAGAAGCACCAAGATTGAGGTACATATCTTGCTCAGGAACAGGCTCAGTACCAGAGAGTTTTCTAAAACTAATATCAGCTATATTTAAAAGAGAGGCTCCCATGGTAAACTGACTCGATCCAGAGCCAAGGGCATACTCAATCCCAATATCATGACCAAAAGACTTACCTTCTGAAAAACCAAGAATTCTTTTAAAGTCATCCGTACTTTCAAGATTACCATTATTGATATCATCAAGAAGCCCTGTTCCAAAGATATCAAAGCTCTTACTTAATCCCTCTCGACGAAGATACTTAAGAGTGTAGCCTATTGAAAGTCTCTCACCATTTCCAAGGCTTTTACCACGAGAGTTCTTTCCACCAATAAGATTATAGCCAAAGCCAAAAGCAAAACCTCTATCGTAACGGTAGTCAGCCTTAAGCGTTGGATGAACAGCGTTTGTCATCACAAGACTTGTTTTGCTTGTCGCAAATAATGAGAACGCAAAATTAAGCATCTTAAAAGTTGGGAATATTGAGGCCTCGACAAAGACAGGAAATCCCAGTAAACGTTCTGAAATTGCTCCCGCATCACCGCTTGGAAAGTCTTCAAAGCGATCAAGTTCATCTAAAGCATTAGTGGCACCTAACTTTGGATTAATAAGATTAAATCCTACAGAGGAGTTTGCTCCAAGACTTGCTGGATTATAAAAGAGAGTCATCTCATCGTCATTTGCCAGAGCAGTCCATGCGTCACCCATAAGTAAAGCTTTGGCACTTCTTCCAAGCCAAACGATTTCTTTGGCCGAGACTGATGTGAGAAAAAATGTGATGAGTATAATTTTTCTTATCATTGTCTATTATGTAGGCTCTCAAAAATTACTGCAAAAAATATTTGCAGGTCTTCATTGTTAGATGCAAAACTTGTTTCACATAAATTTTGACTCTTCACTGTGAGTATTGAACTATCAGTAAAACCAACTCCTCCGGGGGGACTATCTATGATTGACTTTACGGAGTCAAAGGCCGCAGTGACGTCAGTGTCACCAATACTGGAAACAGTGATATTCAGAAATGTATCGTAAAGTGAATTAAAAAGGACAATTCCATTACACGCTTTTTCTGTATCAATATCTCCACCTGAGTTCAGCTGACTACTACCTGCAAGACCAGCAGCTGTACAAGAGCCACCATTTCCCGCAAGATACGTTGAAATTACTAAATCGATCACTCCACCATCCACGTTATAAGAATGGAGACAGACTTGACCTGGCTGAATATTTCCTCCTCCCTTAACGCCCGTAGAATTTGTATTTCCATAATAGTAGAAATAATTCCCAAGCTGATTCATTAAAAGATACAGAAGAAGAGAATTCATTTCCGCCACTTCGCTAGAAGAAAAAACTTGTTCCCTAAGATCACTCTCAGGATTAGAACTTGTTGATAGTCCACCAGCATATAAGAGTGCATCGATTGCTGTTTGAAGATATTGATAATTTGCGTCTGTAGTCCCTGTACTTGTTTGGGCCAAAGAAAAAGTTGTAAATGAACTCAAGAGACTCGTTCCGGAGATTTTACTTAAGTCATTATCAAAGAAGGTTGTTGTCTTATAACCTGCTTTACAGGCATTTGCGGCCGCAAAGAGCTTGATATATTCATAATTCTTATTCTGATAACTAACACTTCCAAGAGAGTTTAGAGCTGAGTCACAATCAGAAGTTGATAGAGCATTTGTGGCTGACAAAATAGCAGAGTCCACTTCCTCTTGGGCATCTTTTCCACAGCTCGTGATGAGTAATAAGAATATTAAGTAATAATGTAAGCGCATATTTCCTCAGTTAAAGTCATAGCAACTCTCTACATTATCTCTTGTTAAGGTATTGAATTAAAGGTGGTATACTCTACCCCATTAGGCTTTCAGCGAGTATATCAATGGCCTCTTTAAAGGAATCCTTTGGTGGTACAAGACTTAACCTTGCACAATTAGGTGAACCAAAAGCAATACCTGGAACAAGTGCCAGACCCTTTTTCTCAAGCAAGTCTGCACAAATCTGAACAGAGTAATCTGCTTGGTCGTTTTCATCTTTTCGATACTTATTCATAAGTTCTGTTTGTGAGAAATCGACAAAGTAATAGAAAGCTGAAATTGTTTGATACCAACACTTTGAGAGTTTCTTTGCCCTAAAAGCGTCTCTTATAACTTGGGAATTGTCTCTTAGGTGGGACTTTACCGGAGCTAGGTATTCTGCAATTTGATCAAAATCGTATTTTAAGAGAGATTTTTGAATTAAAGAATTTGCACCTGAAGCGGTATGACCTTGAAGCTTTGTCATCGCTTGGACAATTTTCTTATCAGCAATGCAGTAACCTATTCTAAGTCCAGTTGAAGCAAGATTCTTTGAAACACCATCAATGATGATTGTTCTCTTTAAGAGACTTTCATTATGTTGATAGAAGTATGTAGGCTTTGGATCAAAATAATTAAGTTCATAGTAAATCTCATCACTGAGTATATGAACATCAGGAAATTCTTCAAGCATGGCCGCGAATTCCTTCATCCATTTATCACTATAATGAGTTCCGGTTGGATTATTCGGACTATTAATAACAATCATTTTTGTCTTGTCAGTAATCGCTTCTTTTATATCTTCAATAGTAGGTTCAAAAGCGTTAAAAATACTAGTTTGAACAACCTTAATCTGACCTCCATAAATATTGATCATCTCCGGATAAGAAACCCAATAAGGCGCAATTAGGACAACTTCGTCCTCTTCATCAATGAGACTTGCAAAGACATTTGAAACGACGTGCTTTCCACCGTTTCCTATAATGACAGAAGAGTCTTTCTTATAATTAGAATCTGAAATTTTACGTGAATCAATAAAGTAATTATGAAAAATATCTCTAAGATTTGCTTCACCAGCGACGGGACTATATTGAAAACTACTAAGAAAGTCTAACTCTCCCCGAATACCTTCCACAAGGCTTCTTGGTGGTCTAAATGGAAGCTGGCCTGCAGTTAAGTTATAAACCTTCTTACCTTCTGATGCCATTTTCACGGCCTGTGCGTTGAGCTTTAGTGTGACACTTTCTGTTAATGATGAAACTCTCTTTGAAAGTTTTAAACTCATATTGCTTCCCTACCTTTTCTATCTAACCAATCTAAAATTATCGTTGGAACAAACTCTGAAATATCAGTTCCATGTTTGTAAATTTCTTTTACTAATGAACTTGAAAGATAGTAATTCTCCCCTTCAGTCATTAAGAAAATTGTTTCACTTTCTGGATAAAGCTTCTTATTCATGGAGGCCATTTGAAATTCACTTTCAAAGTCCCCTGTAGGCCTAAGTCCCCTAATTAATGCTTTAATACCATTCTGTTTTGCATATTCAACAAGTAAGCCTTGAAACAAGTCCACTTGTACTTTCTTATTATCTTTAAATAATTCTTCAAGCATAGTGACACGCTCTTCAGCCGAAAACAAAGTACGCTTAGATGGGCTCTTACCAACAAGTAAGGTCACCTCATCAAATATATGTAAGGCCCTAGTTAATATATGAAAATGTCCATTAGTAAATGGATCAAAACTACCAGCGTAGATTGCCTTTTTCATGACGACTCCTCTTTATAGTAGTTTAACCGAAAGAAATGTCTTATGAAAGAGTTTCCAATAGGTGACTTTTTTCCTCTCTCTATTCAAGGATATAAATGTAGCTTGTGCCTTGCTTGTATTCTTTACGAATGTGAAAGTCATATGATTCTATAACTTCTTTCTTGATACCTTTTTGACGATCTGTCTCGATAATACACTTTGAGTTGGAGTAACTCTTTAACTCTTTAAGAACTTCTTTATAGAGAGCGTGATCTTCATATGGAGGATCAAAAAATATGAAAGTATCTTCCCCATCTAGTTCTCTATGGTTTTTTAAGAAGTCTACACAACTCGACTTTGTAATCGTGACTTCCTTTTCAATATCAAACTTCTTAAGACTAGATTTATTCTTTTTTAAAACTGATAAGACTTTAGGATTTTGTTCATTGAGATAAACTTTTTCAGCACCTCTTGATAGCGCCTCAATTCCCATGGCTCCACTTCCCGCGCACAGATCAATGAAAATAATATCTGTCATATCTTGATGAGCATCGAAGAATCTTCTTCTGAGCATGACTGAAGTTGGTCTTGTAATGGAGCTGTGAGGAACAAAAAGGGCATGCCCTTTAGCACGCCCTCCTAATATATTGACTGACATATGTCATAACCTAATTTTCTTATGAAGCTTTTTTCTTAGATTCTGTAGCGTTTATAGGGACATTGTGATTTACTCCACCTGCCATCTTTACACTACATCCATTCTCTTCAGAAATTTCTAAACTCACACCATTTAAATGAACAACAAGTGCTCCATCTTCAACTTTTAAGTGAGCATTTTGACCTGCAATATTTAGATTAACACTTAAATCCATTGTTCCACTGGCTTGAAAATCGACATTCGAACCTGCGCTGTGCTCTTTATTAAGACTAACAACATTGTTATGATCATGAGATTCAGAAATTGTCTCTACTTCCTCATCATCAAGGCCGCTAGTAACATCTGCTAATTCTTCATCGCTAAAAGCGACTTCTTCATCAGCTTCGCTAGTTGGTGTCTCCGAAAATGTTTCGTCTGTCATTTCTGCTTCTGTAATATGCTCAGAGACAGGCTCAGAAATTACTTCTTCAGTCTCTTCTTTTATCTCTGTTGCTTCAGGCTTTTGGCTAAACGCAGCATCAATTAAGTCTTGAGAGAACTCTTTATTTTCGACTTGAGCTTCAACGGGCTCTTCAATTTCTTCAGCAGGCGTTTCAGCGATAACTTCAGGAGAAGCTTCTTCTTCGGGAGCATTCTCAGTGATCATACTCTCAACTTCTTGATCGATTGCATCTTGGAGATTATTATTCTTAGCCTGTTTAAGAGCTAAACCATCAGAACCTTCTTGAGATGAATCCTCTGAAAACTCTTTTTCAAGGTTTTCAATTTCATTCATAATGTCATCAAGCTCAGACTTGTTAAAACTTTCATCGATGCTTGCTGCTAATGCTTCTTCTAGTTCCTTATCTTCCATGGTAATCTCCAAAAATACCCAATTGGGTTCTAAACTTATCTCTATTCATATCGGTATGCAGCATTTATTCTTTAAACTTTTCCTTTCATAATAACGAGTACTTATCGCCTTTCTTATAGAAAATATATTTTTTTTTCAATGACAAAATGGCTGATTTGTCATAATATCTGCCACCACACAACGAAACAAGAACAACGGATAATATGAATAAGAAGGGAAGCTTCATTCCAAATAATTGGCTTGGGCAGACAAATATCATTAGTCAGACAAATAAGGCTCAGCCAGGAGATATCCCAACAGCTGAAGCTCGCAAGTCATTTGACTTTCAAAACTTCGTCGTTCCAGACTGGAAGGGCGATAGCCTCATCACAAAAGATGGTGTTAGCCTAAAAAAGAAGATCAGAATTCTTCTTGATGAATCCCTTAAAATTATTGAAACATTTCCGGCAAGAAATAAGACTCTCAAGAAGAACGTTTTTAATGAATTCTTGAGCTTCTCAAAGTCAGAGAAAGTTAATGTATCCCTTATTAATGAATATGACTTATTCTGGGACCATTTCTCCGTAAAAGAGACACCATTTGCTGAGCATATAGAGCGCTTCAAAAAGGTCTATGCTCTTAGAACAATTAATATCTATATTCTTAAGGTTAAATTTGTCTCAAATATTTATGATATTAATGAGAAGAAAGTCACTGCAAGTGAACTTTTAAATCCTGATCACACGATAAGTAATATCTTTAGGAAGTCTAGTTCAACGGAATTAAACTGCGACAGTCTTAAATCTAATGAGTATAGCTGGTTTAGGCCTTCAAGTAGACTAGAAGAGACAATACTAGAGCTAAGAAGCCTGATTCAAAGCTTAGATAATAATGATTTTCTCAATATTTTAAATTATGAGCTTCCTAAGGAATTAAACCTGCTCTCTAAAGATGCAGACTTTAATAACTACTCTCACTCTATAAGCAATAAGGTATTTGGTAAGTTTATCAATGATCTTCTGATAAGAATTCCTGAGTGGATCGAGAATCACCAAGGCTATTATAACTTTCAGAGTCAACCAAAGTGCCTTAAAACACTCTTTAAGGGTGATTATCTCAAGTCATTTGCTCTATCACATTGGCTTGCTCAAGAGAGTAATTGCGATAGCAAGTGGTATGAGATTATATGTCCTGAGTTTGATCCGGAAAGAGATGCCTCAGGTAATTACTTAAAGTATTGCCAAGAGCTCTTATTCATAAACTTTCTTTTGAAGTTTGCAAAAGTCCAAGAGCATGAGCCGATCTCTTTAATTTGCTCTCTCTATAAAGAAATCAATAATAAACAAAATGAGGATGCACTCGGTCAGTTTTCAATTTTCAATATCAAAGTTGA
>DDIK01000023.1 GCA_002338505.1 Bacteriovorax sp. UBA1852 | reverse complement strand
TATAGACGATATTTAAATCTTAGATGACAAAAATATCTACAAACTAGTCTTCTTATAGCTTGAACAACTTAAATCGATTCCCTCAGGTGCGAAAGGCCAGAGAAACTCAAATATCTTCGTTTGCTTATCTGTAGTTGTATAATACTCTTCAAGAGTACAATAGATATTCTCTCTTGAACTTAAACTATTATATTCTTTGAGCATTTCGGCTTCTAAGCTTTCAACAATATTAGACAGAACTTCTTTATCAAAATCATAGGCTTTAAAGTTTTGAAGCTGGCATACCACGAGCTCTATTTCAACAACTTCCAGATCATCACTAGACTTCACCAGATGTGAATTCTTTAAACGATATGAGCCAATATTTTCATCAGAGAGTTGACTCGGATCATGTGTATAAACTGTTCCATCCTCATTCTCTTCGGGTAACTCCATATCGACATAATACTCACTTTCGAGCTTAGAAGTGATATCTTCACCTGTGAACATAATACTAAGTTCATCAAGGTTTGAGCCATAGACCCCCTCAAGATCATCTTCTCCTAAAGAAGCACGATAGATTTCAGTGTAGAGATTATCAAGGTGACTACACTTCGTAGCATGTTGCTCAGAAATATCGGAAAGATAAAAACCACACACTTCTGTAAAACCATCTTTAATTGCAATCAATTGCTCTTCACTCAAAAATTGATTGAGTCTCTTTGCGATTTCACGAATTTCTTCTTCTGAAATATCAGTTATTTCATAGTCATCAAGAGAAAGTGGTGCTGTAAGTATTGAGAGATCACCTTCTAAAACTCTCCCCTTCACTTCATCAGTGAATAATTCATAATCAACAAAGGCATCGTATTCTTTAAAGAAGTTAAGTACATCATTAACGCTACTTTGAGCTGAATAAGAACGAAGTGAAATGATGAATATAAGTATTGAAAATAGAAGCTTCATATAGCTTCTATTCGGATGGAAGGCTTAAAAGATAAAGAGTAGGCCCTCAAATAAAGAGCCTACAATTACATATACTTAGAGTGTTTCGAGTATTGAATTAAGAGTATTACTTGGTCTCATAACACTGTTAACCTTGTTTGTATCTGGGTGATAATAACCACCAAGATCAACGGCCTTACCTTGAACTGAGATAAGCTCTTCATTAATCTTAGCTTCATTCTCTTTAAGTTCTTTAGCAAGTTTTTCAAAGTCATTATTACCAGACTCAGCTAATGCTTGGGCCCAGTACATGGCCACATAATAATGAGATCCTCTATTGTCATGCTCTCCAGATTTTCTTGAAGGTGACTTGTCTTCTAAGAGATACTTTGTATTTGCCATATCAAGAGCACTTGCTAGCGCCTTAATTTTTTCGTCATTCTTTTTCTCCCCTAGCTCTTCAAGAGATACAGCGAGAGCAAGAAACTCACCAAGAGAATCCCAACGTAAGTGGTTTTCATTCACTAATTGCTCGACATGCTTTGGAGCTGAACCACCAGCACCTGTTTCATATAGACCTCCTCCAGCAAGAAGAGGAACAATAGAGAGCATCTTCGCTGAAGTTCCTAGCTCAAGAATTGGATATAAGTCAGTCAGGTAATCTCTTAAAACATTTCCTGTTACTGAGATTGTATCAAGTCCTGCTTTAACTCTATCAAGTGTGTAGAGGTTTGCTTCAACTGGTGCGAGGATCTTAATCTCAAGACCTGTTGTATCGTGATCTTTTAAATACGTTTCGACTTTAGAAATTAGATTAGCATCATGAGCTCTATTCTTATCAAGCCAAAATACTGCTGGATTACCTGTAAGTCTTGATCTTGTGACTCCAAGTTTTACCCAGTCTTTAATTGAGATATCTTTTGTCTGACACATTCTAAAGATGTCGCCTTCATGAACTTCTTGCTCCATTAAAACTTCACCAGACATGCTTAGAACCTTAACAGTTCCAGCTGAGCTGATTTGAAAAGTCTTATCATGTGAGCCATATTCCTCAGCCTTTTTCGCCATAAGACCAACATTAGAAACGTTACCCATTGTCTTTGGATCAAAAGCACCATGCTCTTTACAGAAATCAATTGTCGTTTGGTAAACACCTGCGTAACAACGATCTGGAATTATAAACTTTGTATCATATTGTCTTCCATCTGGTCCCCACATTTGCCCTGAAGTTCTAATGGCAGCTGGCATAGAAGCATCAATGATCACATCACTTGAAACATGTAAGTTTGTGATTCCTTTATCAGAATCAACCATGGCCATCTTTGGTCCATTATCTAATGCCGTTTTAAGTGCAGCCTGAATTTCTTGTCTCTGATCATCAGGTAAAGTATCAAGCTTTTGATAGAGATCACCAAGACCTAAGTTCGGGTTGACTCCTAACTCATTAAAGGTTGTCCCATATTTTTCAAAAACATCTTTAAAGAAAACAGAAACAACATGTCCAAAAATAATAGGATCACTTACCTTCATCATTGTTGCTTTTAAATGAACTGAGAAGAGAACATCCTGGTCTTTAGCATCTTTAATCTGCTCGGCAACAAATGATCTCAATTTGTCGGCATTCATAACAGAACAGTCAATCACTTCACCATTTAGAAGTGGAGTACTTTCTTTTAAGACAGTCTCATGACCTTCTTTATCAAAGTGTGAAATTTTAACAACATCATCAGAACCTAAGACAACGGACTTTTCAGACCCGTAGAAATCACCTTCGCTCATATTGGCAACATGTGAACTCGATGTCTTTTGCCAAGCTCCCATTCTATGTGGATTATTCTTAGCAAATTCCTTAACTGCTTTGGCAACTCTACGGTCACTATTTCCCTCTCTTAAAACAGGATTAACTGCAGAGCCAAGAACTTTTGAATAACGAGATACGATATCTTTTTCCTCGTCAGACTTAGCATCTTCTGGAAAATTAGGAATTTTATATCCTTGAGCTTGTAATTCAGCAATACACTCTTTTAGCTGAGGTACTGAAGCCGAAATATTTGGAAGTTTAATGATATTAGCTTCTGGTGTTTTGGCCAAATCACCAAGAACAGAAAGTGAATCTTCTTGCTTTTGATCATCTGAAAGATAGTCAGAAAAGTTTGATAACACTCGCGCAGCAAGTGAAATATCTTTTAATTCAACCTCGATATTAGCTTTCTTTGTAAAAGCTTCAACGATAGGTAGAAATGAATGTGTTGCTAGAAATGGTGCTTCATCAGTTTTGGTGTAGATAATTTTGTGACTCATAGGACATTTTCCTCTTCAAAGAATAGTTAATATAAACATTTGAAATTTTTGAAGATATTAGCCTAAAAAGAACGAATTACCAAGGCAGCACCGCTCCATCCCAATTCACAAAAGCTCCAGAATCGTATTTCTTATGATTTTCAATGACATCCAGTATGTGACTGGCCGTATCATCAGGACTCCAGACGGTATGCTTAACACCCTTTAAATATTTTTCGCTTAATTCCGTTTCAGTCGTTCCAGGATGAATACTGAGCACTTTACACGGAATACGTAGCAGACTTAACTCGTTTGAAATATTCTTATTAAACATATTAAGAGCGGTCTTAGAAGCTCGGTAGCTATACCAGCCACCAATCTTATTATCTTCTATACTTCCGACCATCGCTGACAAGGTAGCCAAAACACTTTGTGACTCCTTGGAAAAAGTCTTGTAAAAGTGCTTTGCAATGAGGGGTGTAATGAAAGCATTTATACAAAACATTTCTTTCATTGTTTCTAAATCTATAGAGCGAAAAGACTTTTCAGGGGAACTCCCCACCTCTAAAGCTCCAATAGAGTTTATAATAAGATCAACTTTAATATCCTTAAATTGATTTGAATAACTACTAAGATCGTTTTCATTTAAAGGGTCAAGCTGAGCAGAGTTCAATCCCTCAATTGCTAATAACTCGTGGGCCTTACTTTTGACTCTATATGTAGCGAAAACATTGTGAGAAGCTAGTAGCTTCTTAGCAATCGATAAACCTATTCCATGACCAGCACCAAATATTATGGCGTTGGGCTTATGACTTGGCATCTGCAGCCTTTATTTTATCAATTTTCTTAAGAACTTCCTCTGCTTCATGAGATAGATTTCCATATAGTTCGATGTCTCCATTTCTTTGAGCATTCATGGCCTTCTCTAAAAGCTTTGAGTATTCTTGCTCTAGTTTTTTTGTAGGGTCTGATTTAAATAGTCCAAACATAAGTACCTCTTTTTATTGTTTTAAATAATGTAACATGAAGTATCGTTATTTAAGTTATACAATTGTCTAACATACAACAGATAATCAATGGGTTATATTAAGAACATGAAAAGAATCAATCGAATCAAAGACGGGCTTATTAAGAGAAATACGACCTTGATGAAATACGCTTTCAAAGCAGGTAAGAGTATACTCTCCAATAGAGATAATCCACAAAAAATAATTGAAGAGCTTCTTGGTAAAGACGTGTCTCACTTTGTTGATGATCTTTCACATTATAAAGGATCAATCACTAAAGCAGGACAAATTCTTTCTCAATACGCCGAGTACTTTCTAGATGAGGAGATGACAAAGGTCCTTAGAAATCTTCAGCACTCGACACACTTTCTAAGTTTTGAGCAGATAAGTTCTCAAGTACCACCAGAATATTTTACAAAGTTAAATATCAACACAGAACCTCTCGCGGCTGCAAGTATTGGCCAAGTTCACCAAGCGACAATTAAAGAGACTGGTGAAGAAATTGTTTTAAAGATTCAATACAAAGGTATTGATAAAGCAATTAATGGTGATCTCTTCTTTATTAAATTATTAGTAAAGAATTTAAAAATATTTCCAAAAGGAGTTGATCTCACCGACTTTTTTGAAGAGATCAAAAGAGTACTACTTGGGGAGATGGATTATAAAAGAGAAATCGACTTTCAAAAGAAATATCAAGATATACTAGATGACCCGTATTTTAAAACGACTAAAGTCTATGATGATTTCTGCTCTGAGAAAGTTATTGCTCTCGAATATATAGAAGGATCCTCTATCTCAGATCTCGATGTTGATAATCTCGACAAAGACAAGATAAACCTCCTTGGAGAGAAATTATTTGAAAACTTTTTAAAAGAAATTTATCTCTATGGGCTCGTTCAAAGCGATGCACATGGAGCTAACTTCATAGTCCCAAAAGAACTTGATTCACTTTATCTCATCGACTTTGGAGCATGTTTAGAATATGACGATAAGACACTAGAGTTTTACCGCCAATTTCTTATCCATGGATTTAATAGGGACAGAGAAAAGTTCTTAGAAGAATTCTATGGCTTTTGGGACTCTACAAACAAACAAATTACAATCGACGAGGATCTACTTTGGGAGTACATAATACTAACGACAGAACCTCTTCATAGTAAAAATTATAGCTGGGCACAGACAGATCTTCCAGATAGGGCCTATCCCCTAGCGCAGAAAATGATGAGGACAATGAAGTATAAGTCTGCTCCATCAGAGATGATCTTTATTGATAGAAAACTTATCGGCATATTTACTCTACTTAGAAAATTAAAATGTGACTTTAACGTAAACGAAGTCTATCTTCGGGTCATCAATGAATATAAAAGAAGGTCTCATGAGTGATATTAAAAATGTTCTCGGAACAAAGTTAAGTATATGTGGTTGTCAGCCTATGACTGGTTGGTTTAGAGACGGTTATTGTAAAACGGAATACAACGATCATGGCATTCACACAGTCTGTTGTGTGGTCACTGATGAGTTTCTCGAGTTCTCTAAAGAACAAGGAAATGATCTTATAACATCAAGACCTGAGTTTAACTTTCAAGGATTAAAAGCAGGAGATCACTGGTGTCTTTGTGCTGGTAGATGGTTTGATGCTTACAAAGCGAATAAAGCATGCCCTGTTGTATTAGAAGCAACACATGAAGAAACCTTAGCAATCATTCCTTTTAAAGCACTTGAAGAGTTTGCACATAAAGAAAGCACTAATTAGGAGAAAGTATTTCATGGACGCCAAAATGAATAAGAAAGATATTAAGAAGCTCCTTCATCATCGCGAGCCATATCTTATGGTTGATACTGTAAGAGAGCTATCAGACTCTGAAATCAAGACAAGTAAGACAACTCAAAATGATGAGCCTTATATTCAAGGACACTTTCCAAACGCACCAGTCATACCTGGGGCAATGTTACAAGAATTCTGTACTCAATCAGCTGGGATTCTCTTAACAAAGTACTACTCTGGTGTAGAAGACTATGATTCAGATAACACTAAAGGTTATGCAATTGGTGTTTTAAATAAAATTGAAACGGCAAAGTTTTATAATATATGTAAACCTGGGAAGATAGAGAGTGAAGTAAAACTCTTAAGCCATCATGAAAATCTATATAAGTTTATCGCCAGAGTTACTCAAAATGGAGAACTCATGGCGAAGATAAAATTTAACTTAGTTAATACTAGTGATGAGATTCTTACTTCTTCTCAGAATCAAGACACGCCTTGATGGCATTCACTAATGCTTGATTTTTAGAAATAATTACTCCTGTATTACTGTAATCACCACTGTAACCACATCCAGCATTGGTATGTATTCCAACAACTTTACCAGTTGCTTCATTGACTATGGCAGATCCAGAGTTACCGCCAGTTGTGTCAACCTGATGATTTAAAATAGCACTAGGCTTAGCAATCCAAGGTGCTTTAAGGGAGCCTATCCCTGTCACTTTTCCTGTATGTGTTTGTTGCGCTTGATATGTCGCTTGATCATAAGTCACTCCATAGCCCGTAATTCTGACTTCATCACCAATATGAATCTCATCATAACTGACATCAAGAAAGCCTTGGACCTCACCAGGAAGTTTTTTTGTGATCGAGTTTTCTTTTAACTTCATCACGGCCCAGTCATCTCCAAGACCAACATACTTATGCTTTGTTAGAGTCTGATCAACTTCATATACATCCTCGGGGCTTGACCTTTGAAGAATATTATTAATAGAGAGAGGTGTATTAAACTCTGCAAACCCTAGGACATCATAACAATGGCCTGCTGAAAGAGCACAACTATTAGAGATAAGAGTTAACGTACAAGCACTTTGACCATATTCGGTTTCTATAGCTCGTCCAACCTGGCTAACTTGGGAAACCGCTCTATTATCTTCGATTCCACAAATTGATTTTTGATTCATTGCAAATGATGTATTGAGTACTAGTCCCAGAAGAAAGATTTTTTTCATATTGATCCTTTTATTAGAGCCTCAATATGACAAATTAAAATAAGTGAGTAAATATCAATAAATGAATGAGGTAATTATTATAGAGCTGCAAATACAGACACTTAACCCCATTTTCAGGTTAATATTTATTCGGGGAAAACCAGCACAGCGGACGACTCCATTCTTGGGCGCAACTTACATAGAACGGATCTTGATCGTCAAACTCTAATTCCCGATGGCGACCACACTTAAAACCTGCAACATACGTGTCAAGGCGACACTGTGGCTCAGGATGCTTATAATTAGTTTTTAAAACTTCACGACTAGCTCTAGACTCAAAACTTGGTTCTTTCCAAGAGAACTTTAAAGAAGCAAACATCTTACTTACAATCAAAGAGGCTTTTAAGATTCTTTTACATTTGAAAGTATTACATTCAACGAGACCTAAAACCAGTTCATCATTCAAGGGTTTTTCATAGAGATCCCAGTCTCTCTCGACAAGAGTTTTTCCCATGCAAAAACTAGTTGCAAAATAATCAGCTTGTCCCTCTGCTGACGACCAACTCCTACGGCTAGACTTCCCTCTTAAGGATTTTGGTGCTCCACCAAAGTGGTGACCTAACTCATGACAAAGAATGAGCTTTAAAGAGTCTTCATTCATTAACTCATAACGAGCAATTCCACCATGAATAACAATCATCGGATTATTATCATCATCTCTAGTTGCATGAGCGTTAACTCTTGAACTGTCCCACTTGCCTTGAACAATAAGTTTTTTATTTTTCTTTTCTTTGACATAGTTTTGCCAACGATCTTCAAAACTTTTTAACGTTTCATTAAAAGATGCTTCAGTCATCGTGTCTAAACTTTTCTCTCGTGAGTCAATTAAGAGATCGTTATTTGGAAAGCTAGCGTATGTATGATACGTTGACACAGCGATAAGAATTAATACTAATAAACACTTCACTTTAACTCCATTCGTTTTTGTGATTTGAAAGTATATAATATTTTATCAAAAAAGACATTAAAGATAAAATCTGATTTAAGTCAACTTATAGCCAAATAAAGAATACCTTTTAATAGACTTCAAGTCAGATTCAACATATAACTCAATCTTTAATATTTGGTTATAACAAACCACGGAGGATGACTATGAAAGCAATGCACAAAACATTTATGATGATGCTTATCGGCCTATGCGCAAGCGCAGGAACACCAGTTGAAAAACTTGTACCAGTTAACAATATCTTTAGCCCTGAAGGATTTGATTCAAATGATAACGTTGAAGTTATTATTGAAGGTCAACTACCAAACCTTTGTCACCGCTCACCAATGAAGAAAGTTGTTATCACTGACAAAACTGTCGACATTAAAATAACAGCACTTCACTATCATGACTCAAACCCATACTGCCCAGAAATGGTTGTACCATTTCTTGAAAAAGTAGATTTAGGAATTCTTGATAAAGGTAATTATGACATTACTGTAAACGGTAAATCTGTTTATAAGAAAAAAGGTGAAATCAAAGTAAACGAAAGCATTAGTGATGCAGTTGATGAGAGCGTTTATGCAAGAGTTGAATATGTAGAAAAGTCTGTTGGAACAAGAATGGTAAAACTTAAAGGTTATAATCCAAGTGACTGTTTTGTACTAGATAAAGTAGAAGTATTAAATAACGACAAAGATGTTTACTCTATTCTTCCAAGAATGAAGCAAATCTCTGAATTCTGTCCAATGAAAATGATTCCTTTTGAGTATGAGGTAGAACTACCAAATACACTTAAGAAAGATAAAGTTCTTCTTCATGTAAGAGCGATGGATGGAAAGTCGATCAATACTATTTTTTCAAATAAGTAATTTGTAAATACTAGAGGGAAGTTTTCACTTCCCTCTTCTCTTCTAAAATGTCCCATTATTTCTTTCTGCGAAGCACAACGTAAAAACTGATCTACATCACCTTTATCTCTAATCAAAAAAATCTTTTTATAGCTCTTTCATCAGGTTCAATCCGTAACGACCTTCATACTATGTATACACAAAATGACATGGAGGAAGAGATGAAGAATTTAAAGAAAATGTTTGTAGTTGCACTTGTAAGTGGATTTGCTCTTGCAGCAATACCAGTTCAAAAATTAGTTCCTGTTGCCAATGTATTTGGACCAGAGGGATTTGATTCGAATGATAATGTTGAAGTTGTTGTTGAGGGTTTTTTACCGAACCTTTGTTACCGATCTCCAATGAGTGAAGTAAAAGTAGAAGGTAATAAAATTCAAATAATGGTTTCGGCGTATAGTAGTGAAGAAGTCAATCCATTCTGTCCTGAGATGGTTGTCCCATTTCTTGAAAAGGTGGATGTTGGTGTAATGGATAAAGGAAACTACGATATCCTTGTAAATGGAAAGTCTATTTACGAAAGATCGGGTGACATTAAAGTCAATGAAAGCATAAGTGATGCAATTGATGAAGTTGTCTATGCTAACGTCGAATATGTTGAACAAGTAAGAGGTTCAAGAAATATTAGACTTAAGGGACATAACCCAAGTGATTGCTTTGTTATCGATAAGGTTGATTTTGTAGACAATAATAAAGATGTTTACTCAGTAC
>DDIK01000156.1 GCA_002338505.1 Bacteriovorax sp. UBA1852 | reverse complement strand
TATATTTATTTTAATGCAAGTACCTGATGCAGGGAGCTCATATCCCATTGACCTTTATTAAAACTATTAATCAAATTCTTCTTCTTTAAAAGCTGTTTAGACACTTTTGTAATTATAGTGTCATCGACTTGGCAGTTGAGTCTATTTAAAATTTCTTTTAAAATAGTATAGTGATCTCCTGTACCCCATTGTAACTCTTTTTTAAATTCTTTGGCATCATTGAAGTCACTTTCGGTCCTAAAGAAGCCAATGTCATACAGAGAGTCGAGCTCATCTCTGACTTTATTATCTAATGAAAGTGCTTGTCCTTTACTCGTATTTCTTCCCGAGAGCTGCTCTTTTTTTCTATTAACCATTTCATCAAACTCTGACTCAGTATAACTTTTTTTCTTACTCTTTTTAAAAAAGAGATCATCAAGAATAGTCTTAAAGAGAGGAGCCAAGGTATATAATACGATGATGGCAATAACTGCTACAATGATCTTTGATGATATATTTGCTAACATTTAACTAACTCTTTTTTATATTATTTTACGTGCTTAAGGTTAGTTATGAAATGGGAAATAAAGTTAGTATCATACGAATTAAATCAAAAATGGAAAATCGCTGGATGTGAGATATCTCATAAGGATAATTATATTATTACTTTGAAGAATGGCGAAAATATTGGCCAGGGTGAACTAGGACTCAGTTCAAGAGACTCTGCAAGTATTCAAGACCTTGAGCATGATATCGCGGAAGTCGAGGCCACTCACGAAAGAGAGAGTGTTACTAGTTTTCAAGAGTTTTCAAAAATGCTTGATTCAATCGACTTCTTCTGTCCAGAGGTGAGGTTTGCTGTTGAAAGTGCATTCATAGACTATTTGCAATCAACAACAGATATAGAGAAATGGAGAATTATCGGTACAAATACTATTAAAAGTGTTGAATCAATGTGTTCCGTTCCTATTTTTAACTCTTCAAAAGAAGGGCAGGAGTTGATTGATAGCCATCCAGAGGCCTTCGTTTATAAATTTAAAATCTCTAAAGAAACTATCGAGGATCAATTAGAGTTTTTAAAAGCTTTTGATAAACCAATTGTCTTAGATGGAAATGAATCATGGGGCAATAATTATGAAGCATTTGTCACTTCTCTTTCAGGTCTTGATCCGAAAAAAGTACTTTTTATAGAACAACCCCTTGATCGTTATTCGATTGATGCCTATAAGAAACTAAAGTCAATTTCACCATTTAGTATATTTGTAGATGAGTCACTTCAGAATCACATTCATCTTGAAAGTTTTTCCGAGATCTGTGATGGAATCGTCATTAAGTCAATTAAAGCTGGGACACATATGAAAATGATTACTCAGATGACTAATGCAAAGAAGCTGGGGCTAAAGACTGTTCTTGGTTGCATGGTAGAATCAAGTATAGGAATCTCTTCATTATTCACTGTCGCATATGGTTTTGATTATTACGATCTTGATGGTTTTACGAAGATAAAAAACGATTCTCATAACAAAGTATTTTGGGATAAAGGTAAAGTCATTTTGTCAGATATGAATTAAATTCCATCTAAGAATTCTTAGCTAACTCAGCTAAAATATTACTACCTCATAAGTAAGGAGCACAAATTGTTCATCATAAAGAATCTCATTCTTATCCTCATATTAAGTTCTTGTTCAAGTTTAGTTTCTCATAAAGATCTTTTTAAGAAATCTAAGCTATCTAAAATTGAAAAGCTAACTTCTGAAGATGTTAGTAAGACAGCCTATACGCCAAAAAAAATCGAGAAAGCTGAGCAGAAAATTGTCGAAAAAGAAAGGGTAGTGCAGCCGAGTGTTGATCAAGAGATTCGAAATGAAGTTAGTTCAATTAATAAAGAAACAGAATTAGAAGATGAGGCATTTCTATTAGATTATAAAAAGAAGCATTACAACTTCTGGATTAAATATTATTCGAAAAGAGAAAATAAGAGATTTACGAGACATGTGAATAACGGACAACTCTATAAGAATATTATTGAACAGGTTCTTGATTATCATGAACTTCCAAGAGATCTCTTCTTTGTAGGCCTTATCGAAAGTGGGTACAACACTTACATTAAGAGTAGAGCGTCTGCGACTGGTCCTTGGCAATTTATGAAGGGAACTGCAAAAGAATATGGATTGAAAGTTGATCGCTATGTTGATGAGAGAAGTAATATTGTAAAGTCTACTCATGCGGCAGCAAGTTACTTTAAAGATCTATACAATATCTTTGGTTCATGGGAGTTGGCCCTATGTGCATACAATGCTGGTCATAACAGAATTATTCGTGCCATTAGAAAGGGTAATACAAGAGACTATAAGGAGCTTGTTAGAAAGAGATTAATTCCAAAAGAGACAATTTACTATGTGCCGAAGGTTATGGCGGCGAAAGAAATTTATAATAATCCTAAGAAATATGGCTTTAATTTTAAGGCAGAGAGAGAAAGTGCCTTTGATCATGTGAAATCAATAACAGTCAAGGGTTCGTTTGATACTCATAAGCTTGCTTCTAAATACGGTGTACCTCATAGATTATTTAAAAAACTTAACCCTGAAATACGTAGTCGTTGGGTAAGAAGTAGGAAAATGAAATTATTTCTTCCAACTAAAGAAGTAACTCACTTTGCAGGAATTTTTAAGAAAGAAGAACGAATCGATTATTCAAGAAGTTCAAGATCAGTGAAGTCTACTTATAAAGTACGTCGCGGTGATAATCTTTCTACTATAGCTAGAAGACTAGGCGTGAGCCTGTCCTCACTCAAGAGAATTAATGGAATTCGTGGTTCTAAGATTTATGTTGGCCAAAGATTGATTGTAAGAAAACCATCTCAAAATAGTGGTGGACGTTATGCTATTCATAAGGTCAGAAGGGGTGAGAATCTCTCTCGAATCGCAAGAAAGTATAAAATGAGATTATCTCATTTAAAGCGCATCAACTCACTTCGTTCATCACGAATCATGATAGGTCAGTCTCTAAGAGTTTCCTCTCCAGGGAAGGTTGTCAGATATCGTGTGAGAAGAGGCGATAACCTTATTAAGTTAGCGCAAAAGTTTGATACGAATGTTCGTGACCTAAAGGCGCTCAATGGAATTAAAGGTTCTAAACTATATATAGGGCAAGAACTCAAAATTCCTAGTCAAGGTTAGAAAAGTCTATATAATAGTAGTATGATAATTGGTTTTGATGCGAAAAGAGCTTTTCATAACTCAAGAGGGTTAGGAAATTACTCAAGAGATTTAATCTCTGGACTTAGTAAATACTATCCGGAAAGTGAATACTTCCTTTACACACCTCCTTTAAAAGATTTACAGATGAAGAAGTGGGTAGAAGGCTACGATAATCTTAATCTAGTTTCTCCTGACGACTTTTTAAATAAGAAGATTTCTTCTTTGTGGAGAACTTTTAATCTGTCAAAAGAGATTAAAAAGAAGGGCCTTGATATATATCATGGATTGAGTCATGAATTACCTCTAGGCATAGAAAATACAGGTGTTAAATCAGTCGTTACTATCCATGACCTCATTTTTATACGATACCCTGAATATTTTCCATATATCGATAGAAAAATTTATCTCAAGAAGTTCACTCATTCTTGTAAGTATGCAGATAAGGTTGTCGCAATTTGTGAACAAACTAAAAGTGATCTAATTGAGTTCTTGGGTATAAGAAAAGATAAGGTCGAAGTTATTTATCAAACATGCAGCCCTCGATTTTATACTCTATTAGATCAAGAAAAAATCATAAGAACTTTGAGTGGCTATGAGATCTCTGGTCGCTATATTCTAAATGTTGGTGCACTTGAGCAACGTAAAAATGCCTTAAGTCTAGTGAAGGCGTTTGCTCGATTAAAAAAAGAAATTAGTCACAATTTGATTCTGATCGGGAACGGAAAGTCTTATCGAGTAGAAATCGAAAACTACATAAAGAGTAAGAATTTAGAGAGTAGAGTATTTATTTTAGATAACGTCTCTCACCGAGACTTACCTGCTTTTTATCAGGGGGCAGACCTTTTTTGCTATCCATCTCACTTTGAAGGCTTTGGTATTCCAATCATTGAATCTCTCTTTTCAAAAACTCCAGTGATCACATCAAAGGGCTCATGTTTTCCTGAAGCCGGTGGTCCAAAAACTGAGTACATCGATTCTCAGAGTGTAGAGGAGTTGGCCTCTAAAATTGTCGAAGTTCTGACAGATAAAGATAAGTCGTATCAGATGATGGAGGAGGGGAGAAATTTTGTTGAAAAATTTCATCGCTCAAAGACATCAGAGAACATGATGAGCTTGTATAAGTCGCTCGTTTAATTACTTAAAAACTGGTCCACTATATTGGTGCTAACCGAGCTTCCAAATAGTCTAGATTATAAAATGAAATGAAGATATCGATATGATTTTGAAGCATTGAGGCTTTCTTTGTTGTGCACCAACTTTTTCTAATTAAGCGATTTATCGAGTCTCTCATCATTGCGCATGTATGATTTAAGGTAAAAAGTGGGTCAAAGCGCTTTCTCTTAAGTTCACCTTGTCCTGCGACACAGCTTCGTCCTCCCTTATATCTCTTATGCGTACAAGTATGGAAGTATCTACTTACAAGTGGTGGATATGTCTTGTGCTCATCTGATTCAATTAATGCATCGTTAGATATCGTATTTTCAATCTTTTTAAAGAGCTCGTTAAGTCCAGCTCTATGATTGTTCTCTCTTCTTCCATACTTTTTAACAGATCTCTTAGC
>DDIK01000093.1 GCA_002338505.1 Bacteriovorax sp. UBA1852 | reverse complement strand
TCTTAATTCACTCTATATGCTAAACAGTTGCAGTGAAGTTAATATAACCATCATTATTGTAAACGACTTTGGTGGAGGTATCTTTAAAACTCTTCCAATTAACAATGACAAAGAATATATAGACCTTTTAACCACCCCACATGAGAACTCATTTAAAGAGCTTATTAATTCATTTTCAAATATCGAGTACAAGGAAGTCTCAACAAAGACTGATTTCGTTGAAACATTTACAAAATTTCAAGAATTAAAGAAAGTTACTATTCTTGAAGCAAAAGTAAATGAATCAAGTAACCTTGATGTGTTTGAACAATTAAAAACTTTAAAATTATGAATAAGTTAGAAGTCATCATATCAACATCCAGGCCTAAGACACTATTTGCGTCTCTGGGTCCTGTTATCGTTGGTTTATCACTTGCCTTTTATAATCAAAATACAATTAAGCCATTTATTGCTTTCTTAACAATTCTCTGCGCCTTGTTACTACAGATGTCTTCAAATTTTATTAATGACTACTACGATGGAATCAGAGGTGTAGACACCAATGAACGCCTAGGACCAAAGAGATTATCATCACAAGGAGAAGATCTTAAAAGTTTTATTAAGCTCTTATTTATAAGTTCTTTATCTCTTGCATTTATCCTTGGCTGTGTTCTTATGTATCATGGTGGCGCGACGATTATAGTTATTGGTTTATCATCAATACTATTTTCCTACCTCTACACAGGAGGCCCTATTCCCTTGTCATATATAGCACTAGGAGAATTGCTGGCCCTTGTATTTTTTGGACCTGTAGCCATCTATGGTACCTACTTCTTGCAAACTTTAACTTTTGACATCAGCCCCTTGGCCCTTGGTATATCAATTGGATTCGTAAGTGCAGCGATTATGGGAATTAATAATCTAAGAGATATTGAGACTGACAAGAAGACCACAAAGAGAACAATCGCTATCTTTTTAGGTGAAAAGAGCATGAGATACTTAATAGTAGTCTTCATCATACTTTCTCTTAGTGGACAGGTTTATCTTATCCAAACTATGAATTATCCAAAGAGTCTTCTTTTATCAGCTCTTGTGCCTCTTCTTTTTATAAAGACATGGAAGCGTGTAATTTTTGAAAAAGTGAGTAGTGAATTTAACAATATTCTAGCAAACACAGGAAAATACCTCTTTGTTTTATCCTTAGTAATATCTATAATACTGATATATGAAAATCTATCTCGATAACTTTGAAGTCCTAGAGACTCCAATTAATCCACATATCAAACATCTTGAAGATACGATAAAAACGACACGAAGTATTCAATATGATGCACAGATCGGCACAATTAAGATACGCGGGGAAATTCCTTTATTTCCATTATTTTATAGTATTAGTAATGTCACTTTAAATAAGACCAAGTCTATCGACCTTGATCTCTCGGCCATTGATCTCACTCAGGAAATGTTTAACTGTGTTAAGCTAGAAGGCTTAGATATAAATGAAATATTCTCAATTGAGCAGCTCTTATTGTCTTATTTCTATATTACAGAGAATAATATTTTAAACGAACTAAAAAACATCAAGAATCATTGTAATTATAATGATCTTGCCATAAGCGGTATGGAAGAAAGAGATAAGGTATTAAAATATAAGATTGGCAGAGATTCACCTCTTAAAGAAAACACGTCTTTAAAAAAGCTCATCCAGAATAAGAACGTACTAAGGCTAGACGGCAATAAAATGCTTAGCGAGATGCAGTTATTACATATCTTAGAAAATATCGATCTTCGAGGTATAGAATATATTGAAGAACCTTTTAAAGATGTGAATACCTGGAATAGCTTTGTCACAAACAATGATAGATATAAGAATCTTGAATTTGCATTAGATGAAAGCTTTCATGAATATAAAAATCAAATCGACAAAATATTAAATCTTAAGACCATTATTATAAAGCCCTCGAGAGATCTAGCGATTAGTGGCCTTATAAAACTTAGTCATGAGGCACCAGATAAATCAATTGTCATATCTAGTTCATTTGAAAATGAAATTTCTCTTAACACATTAATTTATCTAGGTTCCTTATTTGAAAATCATCATGGCCTTGGGACTTTTGAGTATATGAAAGACTCTTTTCCAAGAATAACAACAGACAGAAATAAGCAACTTATACAAGGTTATCCGCTAGCACTAAATCAAATACAAACTTAGAAGTGAAGATTAATATTCTGTTGCTCTAAAGTCAAAACAGCCAGCAAATTGATCAGTTTTTATGCATCGTACATCTTTTGGAGGATTGTTAATATTAAACCATACTGGATTATCCTCACTATCCAGGATTAAACAAGATATTCGTGAGCGAGTTTCAGTTATACAATCTATATCCAAACCTTCTACTGAGACCTTTGATGTATGATTTCTATCTCGATAAGGGGCATACATTCTTGATTGAGTATCTATATCTCTTTCAACTACTAGATCTTCATACTCATCTTGTAAATACTCTAAACATGCTGTATGGCTTCCAGAACAACTCTTCCCTGTAATTTGTTTCAATCTGTATAACTCTCGACCTTTTCTACAGGCTTCTCTTCCCCCTGCACACTGATAATCAGAGTAAGAATTAAAGCTAAAGAAAGAAATTATTATAAATAATATAGTATTTTTCATGATTTCATTCCTTTTCAAATATGGAGTATCTGTAATATTGGTTATACTCATTTTATTTTTCTCAAACGCTTAACAAATAACTAAGTTGCGAATAGAAAATATAAGCATTTTTCCAATTGTATATATCTTAAATCGATGTTTTACAGGTTTGGGCAAACATTGCTATGTCTTAAATCTTCAAGAGCTTGTTCACAACCTTTTTCGTCGACTACAGATCCACGGTTCAAGCTAATATCAGAAACAATTCTTTCCTGAATTTCTCCTGTTACCTTGTTTGTATAGAGACCAGATATTATTGTTTTTGTTTCCGTAGAATTGACAGGGTATCTTTCACTTCCTATGTTTAGTTTAGATATTTCCCCCTTACAATAGCAGCTAGAAAAACTTGACGCTAAAGTAGTCAAGGAAAAAGATAAGCTTAGTAGCGCTAGTGTTAATGTTTTCATAATAGAACTCCTTGTTTAAGATCATTTAAGTATTGTTTAAATTTATGTTAATTTATATTGCCAGCTTTTATGATCAAATGAAGATTATTTGAAAAACTGGGTAAGGATTATATGTAAAAAGAATTGACGATTTCGTTAACCTATCGAAATGATATTTGTGTCTTAATGAAGTTAAAGAGTCTCTTAAATACAAAACTTTAGAAGAAGTCATTATATTAACTACATCAATATATGAGATCAGCCTTTAAAGCTTATTGAGAACACCATTTCCCTGAATGTGAAAACCGTCTTCTGCACGAATTTCTTTTAGTATTGATTTTGCAACATATGAGATCTTAAAAGATGCACCAGCAACAGGATCTTTCTTTGATCCATGATTAACGATGCTCATTAAAGAGGTCTTTGCAGAAAAGTTAAAGCCCCAAGAAACATTAACCTTATCGACGATAACATTGATAGCAGTTAAATACTGGCCACGACCATCATACTTTCCGCCATATTGATAGAGGATAGAATAAGTAAAACCAATGACTTCACTTCCAAACCCATTTAAATAGCTTACTCTAAATGACTTCTTCTTTGGTACAGACCAATTAGTTAAGAGAAAAGGTATATCTGAATTTGGTGTATCAGCAATTTTTGGAACAACCGAAATAGACAATTTATTGTCAACATTAATGACGGGTTTATTGTCTTCAATAATGGGCCACACTTTCTTACCAATTGCTAAAAGGCCATCAACTATCAATATTGCAGTCTGGATATTCTTAGTATTTGTGACTGATAAATCTTCAATACTAAAAGGGATTTGGCGTTCAAGCTCAACAACCTTAATTTCAGATATTTGAAAGTATGGATTTTCATCACCCATCACTTCAAAGGAGCGAGTTTTTATATATCCTGTTGCTGAATAGGTATTAATGATAAATAGACAAGATATAATTACTTTTAATGGACTCATAAGCATAGAGAACTCCTTTTTTGGAACTTACGATACAACAAAGACCATAGGCAATTAAAAAGTTCTAACATTCACTTTTTTACGCACTAATAAGATATAACTCACTAAAACAATAGAACGCAAGACTTGACTTACGCCAAACTTACGCATACGATAATTATATGGCACTAACAAAGAAACAAAAAGAAGTATTCGACTATATTAAAGACTATTTTAAGGTACATGGTATTTCTCCAACTCAGAAAGAAATTAAAGAGCACTTCGGCCTAAAGTCATTTGGCTCTGTAAATCGCTATATCAAGTACCTTTGTGAAGCAGAGCTTATTGACCTTGACTGGAACGCCAGAAGAGGAATTAAGCTGACTCAAAACAATATCACTGAAGAGAGATCTCAATCTGATGGACTTGAAAGTATTCCCTTACTAGGTGATGTCGCCGCTGGTATACCTATTGAAGCCATAGAGAGCTGTCAAGACTATGTATCAGTTCCAAGTTCTATGATCAATAATACGGGCACCATATTCGCTTTAAATGTTAAGGGTGACTCAATGATCGATGATGGAATCCTTGATGGAGATTATCTCATCTGCAAGCATCAGCAAACTGCAAATCAAGGACAAACAATTGTTGCAATTATTAACGGCGAGGCAACAGTGAAGCGCTATCAAAAGTCTAAGAACTCCATACAACTCATAGCTGCAAATGAAAAATATAAACCGATAGAAGTATCTCCTTCAGATCAATTTAATATCGCAGGGATTGTCATTGGATTATTTAGACAATACCAATAATGACCTTGGTATAAAGTTTATCCAAAAACCATTTAAGATAATTCATATCGATATGGATTACTTCTATGCTCAAGTTGAAGAAAGAGATAATCCCTCTCTTAAGTCACATCCCGTTGCAATTGGTGGTCCATCAAAAACAAAGGGAGTGCTTTGTACGAGTAATTATATCGCAAGAAAGTATGGTGTGCGCTCAGCAATGCCTACCTTTCAGGCTTTTAAAAAGTGCCCTGAACTAATACTAATCAGACCAAACTTTGAAAAATACAAAGCTGCCTCAAAAAAAATACATGAAATTTTCTCCCAGTACACAAGTCTGATACAACCCTTGTCTTTAGATGAAGCATTCTTAGATGTTACACATTCTAGTAAGTGCAACGGGTCAGCAACAATTATCGCACAAGAAATACGGAGAAAAATTTACGAACAGACGGGATTAACATCGAGCGCGGGTGTTTCATTCAATAAACTCATCTCTAAGATTGCCAGTGACTATAATAAGCCTAATGGACTTACAGTTGTTACTCCAAACGATCGCCTTAAATTTATGAATGAATTAAGTTTAAGAAAGATACCTGGAATTGGACAGACAACCATGCAAAGATTCGAGAGGCTGGGTTTAAGATTATGTAGTGATGTAATAAGTCTTGGAATACATAAAGTTATTGAGCTCTTTGGTAATAAGAATGGACTTGACCTATATGAGAGATGCTTAGGAATAAGTAATTCCCCTGTCGTGAGTCTCTCGCAAAGAAAGGCGATGAGTGTGGAGACGACATTCTCAACGCCAATCAATGCGAGAGAAAATATACAAGAAATTATTACGGCATTACTTATAGAGCTAGAAAATCGACTAAAAAAAGCTAGCGAAGTGCACTTTAAAAACCGAAGAGTGACTCATATAAAAATCAAGCTACGTACAAGTCAATTTGAAACATTCACAAGAGAAGTTCGTCTTGACGATAAAATGTCTGATATGATTATTACGAAGAAAGCTTTAAGCACTGAGTTCATTTCTCTTGCTCAGGAGTCACTACTTAATTACTATGATACAATGAAAGAACAAGAGCTACGCTTAATTGGTATCGGTATTAAATTTGATAAGAACTTTGAAAGGCAAATTGAACTTAATGTATGAAGAATCACAACTTTAAAATACTTTCTAAATACTTTGACAATGATAATCTCTTCTTTCAAAACGTCACTTACAGGTCCTTCTTTAAAGACTTATTGGACGCCTCTACTGATCATCACAAAGAAAACAAGGGGCAAGAAAGTAAGATCCTAACTGTTATATATAGAGAGAACAATATCAAGATGTTTCTGCATGATCTCTTTCAGACTCTCGTAGATGGCAATATTGCATTAATAATAAGTCATGAAACACCTGGGTCTAAGAAGCTTCTAAGTGACATCAAACAACAGTTCGACACTTCTTTCAAGGTGAGAAAAAATGAATATCCGGCAATTATTTTACGGACTTCTGGTAGTTCAGGAATTCCAAAGAATGTTATATTTGACTTAAGCTCATTGTTTATGAGTGCTCAAGATACTGTAGATCACTACGGGCTAAATGAAGGTGATAAATGGGGCTGTACTTTACCGCTGAATCATGTAGGCGGATTAATGATCCTAATAAGAACACTACTCCTGAAATCTGAGTTCATTCCTATGTCGCCTTCAAAAATGACAAACGAGGACATAGGTAAAGTAGATTATCTTTCTCTAGTCCCTACTCAACTCAAAAAACTCATCGACAGTACATTTAGTCTATCAAATCTTAAAGGGATTGTTCTTGGCGGAGCGAAGCCGCAACTCGATGTAATAAAAGAAATTATATCTAAAGATATACGCTTGGCATCTTCATATGGGATGAGTGAAACCTGCGCGCAGATAGCATCGACACCATTTACAAAGGATCTAAATATATTGGCCACATCTGGTAGCGCTCTTGGAAATTCTCAAATAACGTTAACTAGAGGTCGTATTCAAATATGCAGTGAAAGACTGGCGCTTGGTTATCTTGATGGTACAAGATTTGATAACAAATTCATAACTCAAGATCTAGGGCAGATAGATAGTGATGGTAATGTTGTCGTTAAGGGTCGCATAGATGATGTTATAATAAGTGGTGGAGAAAATATCAATCTTTTTGAAGTCTCTGATGCGTTAAATAGTTATTACCCTAATTCTGCATCAACGACACTTCCAATTAAAGATAATCATTTTGGAGAAGTTTGCTTTTCAATAGTAAATTATCGAGAAAATGCTACTCCCCTATCTGAGAGAGCTTTAAAGCATGCACTATCTAAAACGATAGAAAGCTTCAAGATCCCTAAGAAAATCTTTTATTCTATAAATCCAACGGATGACGAACAAGCATTTCAGCTTAAAGTCACAAAAAGCGAAAAGGACAAACTTTTAAGCAGTATTGAAAAATTTAATTTTCTACATCAAATGAAACTTAACTGCCTGCATATGGGAAACCTAAATGCCAGGCCCCTATTTGTTTTTCATGGCTTTATGGGTAGTCATACAGACTTTAATTTCTTACTTAAAGAAAAAGACTTTTTGCAAAATTATCATATTATTCTTATCGACCTCCCTCTTCATGGTTACACGCCTGAGTTAAAAGAGTTTTCGACATTGACTTATTTTTGCCAAGCGTTCGCAGCTCAAATTGAAAAAAATAAATTAGATCCTACTTTTATTGGATATTCATTGGGAGGACGAATTGCCTATGAAATTTCAAAAACATTAAAGACTCCGGCGAAATTAATTCTTGAGTCTTCAAGCATTGGCATAGAAAATATAGATGAAAAACGAGCGAGGGCATCACGAGACAGTAGATTTATGGATGCAGTAAAAACTAAACATGAATTTAGAGCTGAGCTACGAAAATGGTATGAGATGGATATTTTCAGAGGTCTCAACCAGCGGCAAATTGAAGAATTAGTTACGTCAAAAGAATATGAACTATTGAGCAACTATAAAGAAGCTGCATACTTCTATAGTCCATCTCATCAAGACTTTATCTTACCAGAAAATATTCAATACAATCACGAATTTCATTTCATATATGGTGAACTTGATGACAAGTACGCACAAGTATCTCACAACTTTGATTCGAGCTACTCTATCAAGTCTGCCTCACACAATACTCACTTCATGAATAAAAACAGATACTTGGACATCTTAAGATCTCTTTTAGTCAAGTAAATACACGATATTGCCGAGTAGAGCACTATGACATCTGTAAAGAAAATCGAAAGGCAAATGCTTCAAGAACTCAAAATGATTAAAAAGTCTGCAAGAGAGACAAATTCACAAGTATATCTTGAGAGAAATAAAGCCCACCAAACAAAGAACTCTCCTTACCTCACAGATAGAGAATTCTATGACTCATCTGCCATCAAGGGCACGAGTGAAGAAAGATCTTGGAAAGAAGTGAAAACATTTGATGAGCAGCGCACAAAATGGCTAGAGCACCGTCCAGAAGCAATTACAAGTGACGAACTTGAAGAAGCAATAGTCAAGAAAATTAACATTATCTAACATTCCCCTGATATATCAGAAAATCATTGGCCATACTAAAAAATAATTGTCAGTATTTATTTTTAATTCATGGAGGATAGATGAAAATATTACTATCAATAATTCTAGGTTTTACTTCAGTCAACGCAATGGAGAAAACAATTTGTGGCCCATCGGATGATAGAGCGCCATCAAACGTAAGAGAAATTGGACGATTACTTGATTCAAGAGTAGGTACTGGTGGATGTACACTAACAATGATTTCTGAAAACTGCGGTATTTCAGCTGGACACTGCAAGGATGTTTTAAAAGTTGCTGAATTTAACACACCTGGATCAATAGGTGGTGATATTCAACATCCTGGAGCTGAAGATGTTTATGACATTGATCAATCATCAATAGAGTATGCAAGTAACGGTCCTGGTGATGACTGGGCAGTATTCAAAGTTAAAGCAAATGAAATTACTGGAAAATCTGCAGGTGCAGCTCAAGGATACTATCAAGTATCATTTGAAACACCAGTTAGTGGCACACCACTTTCTATTACAGGATATGGACTAGACAGAGATGAGCCTACAAAGAACTTAGCACAGCAAGCACACCGTGGTGAACTTGTAAGCATTGGTCAAGGTGGATGGTTCGGTAGAGCAGAATCAACTCTAGATCACAAAGTTGATACAATGGGTGGAAACTCAGGCTCGACGATTATTAATAGCGAAACAGGAAAGGTTATTGGTATTCATACTCATGGTGGTTGTGGACGTTACTCAGGAAGTAACCAGGGGACAGCAATCTCAAAACATGAAACACTTATGAATGCTATTAGATCATGTTTAGAATCAGACAAATAGAATATAAAATTATAAGTTTCGAGAAGGCCCAATGATTGGGCCTTTTTTTTTACAAGTTGCGCTTACATTAATTCTTCTAACACTAGCAGCCTCGCTTCTCTACTTTGCATACAAGAAAAGATCTATCAAACTCTCAATACTTGAAATTAATAGCGGTAACAAAGATAAGAATATTTCTTTAAGTGAATACAAAGCAGATATAAATGAATACTTCTCAAATCTGAGATATGAAAGAGTTAAAAATGAAAATACAATAAGGTACATAACCCCTACAATGCTAAAACATAGAGGGGAGGAAATTATTATGCATATTGAAGCTCTTGAATTGAACCTAGAGGGTCCGACTTATGCAATAGAAGTACTCTATAGAGTGTTAAAGACCCCTGCAAGCAACTTCAAGCCCAGAAAGAAAAGTAATTAAGACTTCTTTTTCTTCTTTTTCTTTTTCTTTTTCTTAGTTTTCTTCTTGCCTTTTTTAGCTAGCAATAAGCCTCCAACGACAACACCAGCGATAATGAGATAAAGAGTATTGTCAGAGCCTGATTTGCCATTCTCTCCTTGACCACCCTTATTTACTTGAGTATCAATTCCAATAGATGAATCATCCCATTCACCACCAGCACCAGGAACAGTACCTTTCTTTCTTGCCAGGTCGTAATTAGTGTTAGAGCCAGTTTTATCAAAAACTTTTAACGTTTCAACAACACTGTCAAAGAGATTTCGATACTCATCTCTGACATCTTTAGCAACGGAAAAGGTAATCGCGACACCTAAACCACCCTTAACGGTAGCTAAATATCTCGTGTAAAATCCTGGAACCTCAGAAGCAAGATGCTCCGAATCAACCCATGGATGATCTTGTGTTTTAATCATTTTCTGTTTGACGTATATAACCTCGGAAACCTGTGTCTTGCCACCTGGCAAAGCAAAAGACTTCGCACGCTTTAAGTATGCTTCATACTTAGCTAGTTCATCTTGAGGGCCGCGCTTCTTTGCAGCTAAAATAATAATGGCCTCTTTCTTTTTATCATCAACCGAGGACTGACAAACCCACTCACTCCCCTCTAGCTGACATTCCCAGCCCCTAGGAAGTTGAAACTCTAAGAATTCACTTGTAAAGCTTTTGGCAAATACAAAATTTGATATGAAAATAGCGACCAATAATACAAGTCTCATATATCCCTCTTTAAACATTCAATCCTAATATTAACTAGTTATCGGCTATATACAAAATAAGTTAAGAATAGTATGTGATATTCGCTACTTAATACGAACAGTGAAGCCTTTTTCTATTGGCAGTCTCTTAAATTTCTTTACAAGTTTGACAATCGCCCAATCAGCGGCACTTTCATAAACAAAACCTGATCCAACTAATGTATTACCACCAAAGTAATCGGTCTTATAAACATCAGCTCTAGCTCCCTTAGCAACATCTCCAGCGAGCCCTTTATCAATTTTTAAAAAGACACCTCTTGGAGAAACTTTTATCACGTTCGCCTCATTTGAATACTCTTTAAAACTGTTTTCAAAAACTTGCGAGTCTGAAACACCACCGGTATTGAATGTGAGAGAAAAAAGAACATTCATACTCTTATCTGTGCTTGTACCAGACATCACTTGTGACAACTTTGCAGAGCCAAGATAACTTGAAGAAAACTTATAATTCAGTTGTCCATAGAGAGACATCATTTCACGGTTGATAGAATTAAATCTATTCGTTGAGCCAAAGTTACTAACCGGTTTATCATCTGGATTCGCTTCATACTCATCTAAGCCTAATGAGAAAATACCGTCAACTCCAAGGCCTAATGCAAAGTTCTGACTCTTATAAACATAACCTAAACTATAAGGAATCTCGGCGCCAAGATCATTTGGTGGAAAGAGATAAGATAGCTTAAACTCAAGATGTGAATTCTTCGAGACAACTCTATCGTAGTATGCTGTTAGTAAGATACTTTGACCGTCATCACCGAGATTAACGTCACTTGAAGCTGGTATGTCGGACTGATTTAAGTAATATTCGTTTGAATATGCAGTCTTTCGATACGTTAATGATATGGCAGCCTTATTCTTTCTTGAACCTTTAAATGAATATTTACCGTGTACAGCAAAAGACTCTAAACCTGCAGAGGAAAGTATATCTGTGCTATTTTCACTTTCAATTTGTCGATATTTAACATCAATTCCGATTTCAAAATTTCTCTTAAAACCATAATCAATTTTTACTAGCGTATCAATTAATTGATAACCAACATCATCAGCGGCTTCAGTTTCAGTACCATCAGAACCAAAAAATCCTAAAGTCTGAGACCATAGAACATCTAATTTAATCTTATAAGATTCTTTATTTAAAGTTCTTGATTCAAGAGGATATGAACTTGAGTAAGAGTTTTGAGCGATTAATAATAGTATTATCAATATTTTTTTCATTATTAATAGCTTACTAAATTTTTCTGACAATTAAAAAAAGAAAGATTTTCCTCAAAAGAGCTAAAAAAGTGATTAACTCAAGATTAACTAGCTATTTTATTATCTGACTCTTCAAAGGTGTTCTTAGGTAGGAAGCAATTACTACACCAGTAGCCATCTTCAAGTTGAAAATTGAATGATCCCCCGGCTTCTTCACAGACACGCTCTATAGACTCGATACCTAAGTGATTTGATGATTTTTCATGTGAGTTTAATATATAAATGCCTAGGTCTTTATCAAGCGAGGTTTTATTCTGATTGAATCTATTGAGACTATTTCTAATCGTAAAATATAAACCTTCTTCTTGGTAATCAAAAGTCAGATCTATGTGATTACTTGTGGCCTCATGTGAGTTTTTTAATAAATTTGTTATAACTCGATGAAAAGCTATTATATTGACAGTACATTCTCGAATATTTTCAAGATTACTATTTTTTAGTAAACCTTCAAAAGATATATCTACTTTCTCATCATTAACAAAAAAACTATCAATCAGATGATAAACTCTTCCCATGGCCATATGAAATGGAACAAATTCACGAGAATTATTTATATTCTTATGAGAAAAGCCATAATGTTGATGAAATGTTTCTTGCATAAGTTTTACTTCATTAACAAGACTTTGAATGTCCTCATCAGTGAGTTGCTCCCTTCCAGATTTACTCCTGAGAAACAGTAAAAGAGAATGAGTATGATTTATAAAGTCATGAAAGAACATACGATCGGATTTGTTATAGTCAACGGCTTTTGTGTTCACCTTGCTTAAAAGTTTCTTTATGAAGTTCTTCTTATCATTTTGATAAATGTTAAAAGCGAATACAATAGTACTAAAACTCCAAAGAATAAATGTGATCAGACTAATGGCCTCAAAAGCGGTATGAATGTTCCCTTTTTTATATCCTTCTACAATTATCAATACGCAGAAAGTAAAAG
>DDIK01000126.1 GCA_002338505.1 Bacteriovorax sp. UBA1852 | reverse complement strand
TCAATAATCTCAACTGCTCTTGTTCCCTCAAAACACTTATTTTCTGGTACAACAAGATCAATCTTACTTCCAAAAATATCAGCAATGAGTTGATGGCCAAAGCAAATCCCTAAAACAGGAATTCCTTTTTCAAGAGCTTCTTTCATTCTCTTGGCAATATCAATTTGCCAATCTAGGCGATCAGTCACATTTGAGTCACTCCCAAAGACAATATAAGCTGAAGGCTCTTCGATCAGATCTAGTGATGATGTTCCATGGGTTGAAACCCAGTGATAGGTAATTGGGATATTGAATCTCTCGACAATTTTATTCACACAATTGTATGATGGATGCTTAAGAGAAGGATCAATAATTGCAACGGGTTTTATCATGTCATCATTCCTAAAATTTTATAAGGGTCATTTAAAAATCACTGAAAGTGCAGGTTATATTACTCGAATTGAGTATCTTAATAAAGTAGAAAAACCCAAGCCAGAAACTGAGACAGATTTGGAGATAAACGCAAAAGAACAACTCTCTGATTATATTGAAGGTCGTAGAAAGTCTCTGAACTTTCCAGTCTCTGAAGTAGGTACGAAGTTTCAAAAAGAAGTCTGGTCACAACTTAAGGATATTCCCTATGGAGAGAGTCTCTCTTATGGAGAGGTTGCCTTGAGTGTTGGTGGCACGAATTACTCTCGCGCTGTGGGTGGTGCATGTAATAAGAATCCGCTTTTAATTTATATTCCCTGCCATCGAGTGACTTCTCAAAGAGGTCTTGGGGGATTCGCTATTGATATTGGGGTTAAGGAGAAGCTTCTTGCTATAGAGCTATCTAAGAGTTCATCCAGTCGACAATAGAGGTAAAATTAAACAATCACTCATAGAAACTATGAGCAATTGTTTTAACGCTCTAGTTGTATTTATTTACCTTTTGTTTCTCTCGTTACGGTCTCATAAATAGGATTTCTTTTATTTAATGTTTGCTTTCCTTCTCTGAGAGGTACAATAACATCATCATGGATATCAATCCCTAAGAATTCAGAAAAAGCAGTCTTATCTGTCGTTCTTAATCTGAAACTATCCATGCATATTTTTTTCACAGATTCATCGTCTACTTGATTTTCAAGATAGCGCTGATTAACTTTTAAATCATAGTCCTCACCAACTTCAAAAGTAAAACGATCTTCAAAGCCAAAAGAGACCTTTTCTACTTTTCCCGTCACAATATTGTAGCCATATGTTACATCATCTTTCTTAACAGTAATAAGATCGTCATTGATTGAGTTTGTAACGAAGTTAGAAAAAGAAGAAGGTCCATTTATTGCAAATCCAGCAGCAGATGAGAACTCTTCAAATTCACTTCTTAGTTTCTTGTATTTTGATTTATTTATTCCATTGTCAGTATATTCGAGATAGAAAAAAAACTCTTCTAAATACAGATTGTTGTAGTAAGTATCACGGTCACCATAAGGATCAGCCATTAGCGTTATATCTTTTTTATCAGATATACCAAGTTTAGACAGAAAGTACTTATCAGCATTTTTAACACCATAATCAAAGGTCGAAACATTGTCGATAATGGCTCGAGTCAAGTTTTTGTATTTTGAAGTAAGTTTACTTGTGTCAATACCTTCTAATTCATGCTCTTTAAATAATTGGAAAACCATATTAAGAGGAGCATTGTCCTTACATTTTGTTTCTAAGCAACTTTCTAGTACTTTAGTACTTTCATTATCACTTTTAGCTTTTGCTATGATTAATGCCTCTTGAATGTATTCACTTCGAAGATCTTCTAGGTTTCCACCAAGTTCTTTTTCTACTTCCATAATGTTTTGTTTCGTAATATTTTTACTCATGAATAAGTCAGATGCTTTATCAATAGAACTATTAACAACTTGATGACAAAGTACCTCAACTTTATCCTCCATTTCATTAATAAGTGAATCATGAGAGTCAGCATAAACTGAGCTAGATAATAAAAAGGCTAAATAAAATACTTGTTTCATAAACTTCCCCCTGTAATGTTTAAAACATAAATATAGAAGCAATACTAATGCCAACTTTTTTCTATTTTCTTCTTCATAGAGATCAAATTATGTTTAATAGATAGACAGCTGTTAAATATAGAACGTTTTACCTTATTCTGTATCTACTTGAAATTACATGTTGTACATTCAGAGTTTTCCTTCAAGTTTTCCAAACCCATGTCCGATAAGATTAGTGCGATGATAATAAGGAAATAAATGAGTAACTCTGATACAACACAGAAAATTAACATCAATAAGAAAAGTCTTACTGGTGAAGACGACGAAAAACAATTACAGTTTTCTGTTGTTAGGCAATTACGTGAAGAGGGACCTGTTGAAATCTCTGATGATGATCATGGTAGTGAAAATACTAGTGCGCAAAGTCTTCAAAGTGGAGTAGGTGTTTCACATCTACAGTTAGTTAAGCTCCAATCAAACGTCGATAAATTAGAATCTCAAATTAAGCTCATTTCAACTTTTGCGAGTGAAACGAAAGTTCTTGAATCTGAAATGAATAAAATTATAAAGAAGCTCTATCAAGCGCAGCCAAAACTGAAGCCATATCTCATGCGAATGAAGAAACTTTTAAAAGATCATACTGATATTGAAAAGGTTCTTGAGATTGCTAAGGACAAGGTTGAGGATACCTCAAAGTCAGCCAGAGCAGAATCTAAAAAGAAAGAAGCCCCTAAGGCTTCACCAGAAGCTGAAGTTAAAAAGAAAGAGAAAAGAGATGATCAACCTGATGATCCAGATTTTACTAAGGAAATGAGTCTTGCAGACCTAATGGCAATGCAAGACGACGACGTTGCTTAGTCCTTCTTTAAAAACTTTTCAAGAAAATTTACTCTAATTAGCGCTGGCGGATGTGAGTGATAAAAAGCACTATAAACAGGATCAGGTGTTAATGTACTCGCGTTATCTTTATACATCTTAACAAGAGCATTAATAAGATCACTGGCATCAGAATGTTTCGCAGCAAATTCATCCGCTTCAAACTCATACTTTCTTGAAGTCCAAGAAGATAGTGGAGTGATAAAGAAAGTATAAATACCACTAACCATCATAAAGAGAGTCAGAGCAATATAGGATTGAGTACTCTCAACTCCATGAGCAGTAAAGAACCACTCTGCCTTCATGAGATAGCCAAGAATATAGAGTCCCACGAAACTAAAGATAAATGCTTTTGCCATCAGTTTCATCACGTGCTTTCTTTTAAAGTGGCCAAGCTCGTGAGCGAGAACAGCTTCAATCTCGCTTGCTTCCAATGTATTAACAAGCGTATCAAAGAAAACAATTCTCTTTGTTTTTCCAAAGCCTGTGAAGTAAGCATTACCATGGCCACTTCTCTTGCTGGCATCCATGATAAATAGTCCATTGCTTTCAAAGCCTGTTCTTTGTAAGAGATTTAAAATTTTATCTTTTACTTCACCTTCTTCAAGGGGCTCAAACTTATTAAAGAGTGGAGCAATAAAGGTTGGGTAAACCCACATCATGATAAGTTGAAATGCACTTAGAAAAATCCAAGCATAGAGCCACCAAAGTTCTCCCATTTGCTCCATAATCCATAAGACTGCGTAGAGTAGAGGTGTTCCAATAATCACACCAAGTACAGTTCCTTTGATAAGGTCCATCACAAATATCTTAGGTGTCGTCTTATTAAAGCCCCACTTTTCTTCAACGACAAATGTATTATAAATACTCCCCGGTAGAGAAAGGAGTGAGCCGATCATAGAAAAAGCTATAATGAAAACAACACCGGTTAATGTTGCAGAAAGATCGAGAGACTGAATGTATGAGTTTAGAAAATCAATTCCACCACCAAGTGTCCAACCAAGTAAAATCGCGTATCCGATGATATTAAAAAAACCAGAGACATTTATTCTCTCTATAGAGTACTTCGCAGCTTTTTGATGATCCTCAAGAGAAATTTGATTGGCGAACTTCTTTGGAACTTCATTAATATTCTTTATAATATGTTTGATATTTCTTCGGTCAAGATAGGCCTCAATAAGTCCCTTAAGGCATAAGAAGGCTAGAAATACTTTTGTTAGCATTGGTAATTCTGTCATAATTAATCCTATATTTCTCTGTGCTAGAGGCACATTTTTTTCACTACATACTGCTTATAAGTAATGCGATAATATTATATATTATAAACCACTTTAGTCGAGCTTTAAAATTTAACAAGCAGAGTCTAAATAAAAAAGAAGAGTTTCTATGAAAGTTCATCAACTCTATACAGAGAGTCCATTAAAAAACTTCAACTATTTTATCGAATATAAAGAAGGTGAGGTTATCGCTGTCGATCCATTGCTTTCCGATCAGGTAGAGGCATGGGCAACTCAAAATAAGAAGAAGATTTCTGTTATTATAATTACGCATGAACACCTTGATCACATCAATGCTAAAGATGAACTAAAGAGAAGAACTGGTGCCGAGGTTTGGGCCCATGAGAGTTGTAAAGGTGTCTTGAAAAATATTGATCGTTATTTAAAGCATGGCGAAAAGATTCAGTTAATTAATGATGCAGAGCTTGATATTCTACACACGCCAGGTCACACTAAGACTCATATATGTTTACTGATTTCACAAAATGGAAGACAGAAGTCTATTATCACGATGGATACTGTTTTTAATGCCGGAGTAGGGAATTGTAAGCAGGGAGGAGATCCCAAAACTCTTTTTAAGACTATAGTCAAGTTAAACAATATGCTGGATGAGAATGTGAAGCTTTATCCAGGTCACGATTATATCTTGAAGAATCTCAAATTCACCACTCAGGTTGAGCCAGGGAACTTCTATGCCAAAGATCTTCTTGAGCAAATTAAGATGTATGCTGACAGAGGCTTTGCGACAACTATTTCTCAAGAAAGAGGAATGAATACATTTTTTAGGCTAGATTCGAAAGAAATTCGTGAAAATCTCGATGGAATCGATCATCACTCTAGTGATGAAGAGGTTTTCTTAAAGCTAAGAGAACTTAGGGATAAGTTCTAAGACTTTACACCGCTAAGTGTCTAAGAAGATTCTTCATTAACAAACTCATTTATTATGTAGTAACCTTTCTAAAACTATAGAAAGGAGAACTATATGACTTTTCCAAAAATTGGAAATATGGCACCAGCTTTTAGCCTTATGGATCAAGACGGTAACAAAGTTTCACTTAAAGATTTTAAAGGTGAAAAGAATGTCATCCTCTATTTTTATCCAAAAGCTATGACTCCTGGTTGCACGAATCAAGCATGTGGCCTTAGAGATTCTAAGAGAAAATTAACTTCAAATGATACTGTCGCTCTTGGCGTAAGCCCAGATGCTGTTGCAAGACTGAAAAAATTCGAAGAGCGCGATAAGCTCAACTTTACTCTTCTTTCAGATGAAGACAAAAAGGTTACTGAAAAGTATGGCTGTTGGGGACTTAAGAAGTTCATGGGTAAAGAGTACATGGGTGTTATGAGAACAACTTTTATCATCGGTAAAGATGGAAAACTCAAGCACATTATGGATAAAGTTAAAACAAAGACTCACCACGAAGATACGCTTACTTGGATTAAAGAGAACTTAAAGTAATTCTTAAATAACGAGGTAGAAATGAGATCCACATTATTAACTATTATTCTCTTCATAAGTTTTTCATTATCGGCTAAAGAGCTGGCGATTATGTCTTATAATGCTCATAATTTGTTTGATACAAATCACGATAAGAATAAGAATGACTGGACCTATCTACCTCTAAGATATCCTAAGAAAATTGAAAATTGTAAGAAAATGAGATCGGCGTATCGACGCAAGGAATGTCTCGACGTTGATTGGAGCGATAAGAAGCTCTCGGTGAAATTAGAACAAATTAATAAGGTGATTAACCTTGATAAGAGGCCTGATATTTTAGGTCTCGTGGAAGTTGAAAATACTATTGCTGTCTCTGCTCTTATGTCAAAGCTTGGATACTCAAGATTTGTGATGACGGAGTCACCTGATCATAGAGGTATTGATGTGGCCTTGATGTTCAATGAAACAAAAGATTTAAAGTTTGTTTCAATGAAAGAGCATGTGCTTGCTGGAAATAGTTCTTTGAATAAACCCACAAGAAATATATTAGAAGTTGAATTTCTTCTAGACTCTTCACTTAAGTTATACGTCTTTGTAAATCATTGGCCTAGTCTCTCTAATCCAGATGAGAATAGAGTGAATGCAGCACAAGCTCTAAAGTCTCGCATCGACTATCTTAGTTCTCGAGATGCTAATGCTTCATTTATTGCGATGGGAGACTTCAATACTATTGATGAGCTTAAGCCTGGATCAAAGACTCATCCTTTTAGAGATGTCTTACTCAAAGACAATTCACTTATCGATATAGATCAAAATGTGCGCTCAAAGCTTAGTTCAAAAAAACGCCTCTCAATGGCAAAAGGAACTTATTTCTATAAGAGAAATAAGGAGTGGAGTCTCTTAGACCGTTTCTTTGTAAGTTCTAATATCATGGACAATGGAAAGATTAGATATATTGATAACTCTTATAAGATCATCGATGATCGCTCTATTTCTATTAGATATAGCAAGACGGGAGAGTATATCCCTCATTCGTTTAATCATAGACTTGAAGGCAAGAATAGGGTTGGTTTTTCTGATCATTATCCTATTATTATGTCGGTTAAGTATTAAGCGTCAGATTTAATAGTCTCGATATTTATGGCATCTAAACTTAAAGTTTTCAGCTAAAACCTTTGCCAAATATGCTCTTCAAGATCAGTTTAATAAGGCTGGGCTAAGGGTGAAGTTGTTATTCAGGATGTTGCTTAATTGTGATATCTATATAAATAGCTATCAACCAGTTAAGTAATCACTCACAACTACAAAAATTCAAAAGCAATCGACTTCTGCAAGAATTCAAGAATCCTCTTCGTCTCATCCTCATAACTGGGATCAGTCGTCACCATAATGTCGCGATAACTTTCCCCAAGAGATTCTTTTAAAGTTGAGTAAAAACATACACCTTCGTTGGCCTCAAGTTGAAAGTAAACAAAAGCTGAATCGGCCTTTGGAACTCTGATGACTGTTCTGTAAAATTCTGTATTATTTCCCATGTAAACGCTCAAGTATATTAATCGGTAAATATTGAATTTCTCAATTACCATTGACTTAATCACATAGTAAATTACAATATTATATAAGGGAAATTATTTCGAATAGTCATGGAGGACATTCTAGTGAAAACCCCCATTTACGTAAGTCTTATACTTTTATTTGTTTCATGTTCATGGTTAGAGAAGAGAAGGGCACTCTTTGATGAAGATCAGAGCACTGTCTCGTCAGATTCTTCATCTGCTAGTTCGAAGAAAAGCTTTGTCACCAAGGCCCAGTATGATCAACTAATGACTAAATATGAAACTCTTCTCAATAAAGTCAATCAGGCCGAGGCCAAGAGCGTTGAAAAGTCTAATATGATGGCAAAGAACATTCCTGTGGATTCGCATGCTAAAGAGAGCCAGATGATTAAGGAATTGAGTAAAATCAAACCTAAGGCAGAGCTTGCTGAGACTGTTGATGTTTTTGGAAAGGGGGGACTTGTTGATAGGGCATCTCTCGCAAATACATCTGAGCCTAAGATGAGTGACTCTCAGATTACAAGACAGCTTGATATGCTTCAAAAAGCGAATCTCTATGTCAGCCAAAATAAAATGGATTCTGCACTTATTCTTTTAAAAGAACTCGAAGAGTCTCCTAATTTACAAATTAAAGTAAGAGCAAAATTCTATTTAGCAGAAATGCTCTTTAGACAAAATGAATATGATCTAGCTATGCAGATGTATGAAGAGATCATTGGGCGCTATGCTTTTTCTGGTCTCGTTATCAAGAGTCTAGGTCGACTTATTGTTTGTAGTGAAAAGTTAAAATTAAATAAGAAACAAGAAAAATATTATTCAATATTACATGACTTCTTTGAGGCAAGTTAAGTTTGAAAAAAATTACACTCTTATCAACATTAATTTTCTTTCTTTATAGTGCATCTATAAGAGCGCAGTCAGATGACTTAAAGGATTTAGAGTTACTAGAGGGTGATGACATCAACTTACTTCTTGAAGATGACTCAAGTGACCAGGATCTTGATCTTTCTCGACTTGAAGAAATTGATGAACTAGAAGCTCTTAAAGGTGATGTAGGCCAGTCAATTCCAGATACAATTCTTTCTGAAGAGAATAAGAGAAAACTTGAGGCCTTAAAAGAAATTAATAATCCAAGTAATAAGTCTGATAATTTTGCAACGAAAGTTGAATCCCCTGTGGATGATAGTGAAGAAGAAGGGGAGCTTAAGCTCGACGAACTTCAAAGCTCTACAGCACCCCAGGTTTTTGATGTTGGAAAAGAAGAAGAGCAGTTATTAGAATTATCAAAATTTGTTGAAAAGAAAATTCCTGCTGATGAATGGAATGAGATTGCGACAAATTCAGATGTTACTCGCTATACAGTTCAAGAGGGAGATTGGTTATGGAAAATCTCTCGCGAATTCTTCGGTTCAGGTTTCTACTATTCTAAGATTTGGTCAATGAACCCACAGATTACAAATCCTCATGAGATTGAGCCAGGACAAGTTCTTGTCTTTGATACAGGTAGTGCTGATCAGGCTCCTCGAGTTGCTCTTTCATCTTTTGAAGATGATTCTGGGCAGCAGTTCTCTGGTCGTGGGAGTAGTACAAAGGTCGCTATAAATCAATTCGCAAAATATGGTGATGGTATTAATCCTCCCTGGTTAAAAGAGAGACAAAGGCTGATCAATAAAGGTGTATATTTTCAATATCTATCCGAATCAGAATATAAAGATGTTATGTCACAAGACTCATCGTTATTAAATGATGACTTTAAAAAATATGATCCGCCTTTTAATGAAGCTCTCATTCAGGAGCCTGGCGATGCTTATGATAGTAGTGGCTTTGATACAACATCAAAATTTGAATACAAAATTAAAGAAGGCTTTTATTTAAACACATTTGTTTCTACGAACTTTGTTCAAGACCTAGGCTATATAAAGTCTAAGCAAAGTGAAAATATTTATATTGATAAATTTGAAAAGGTTTATCTTGATTTTGATTCTTCTATCAAAGCAAGACCAGGGGATGAGTTTTCTGTTTATTATCCACAGGGAAAAGTTGAGCATAAGATCTCTGATCGAGCAGGCTACAGATATACGATTGTAGCTCAAGTAAAAGTTCTTCGCCAAATCGATGATGTTTGGGAAGCAGAGGTCACAGAAGTTTCAGGGCTGGTTGAAAGGGGAGCGAGATTAACTGTCTTTACTCCTAAGATAAAAAAGATATTTAAGACCTTTAATAAGAGACTTGTTGAAGCTGCTGTTGTTGGAAGCTATTCTGAAGGAATGTCGGCCATGTCTCTTGGAGATGTTGTCTATCTTGATAGAGGTCGTGTTGACGGTGTTGAGCTTGGAAATATCTTTCAGGTGTATGGTTTTATCGACAGAGGAACTGAAAAGAGGATTGCAACGAACCCGGCATATACCAAGGGTGAGCTTGTGGTTATTAGTTTAACTGATAATTTTGCAACTGCTCTGATTACAAGCTCTAAGCAGGTTCTCGAAGTTGGTAATATTGCTTTATCTAAAACTCAAGAAAGCGCAATGCGTGACGTAAGAATTGAGCAAGGCATCAAGAGTGAAGAGCGTGACCTTAAGGATAAACTTAATTTGGAAGAGCTTGATGTTGAGATTGATCTCGATGAAATCTCAAGTGACCTCCTTGATAGTCTTGATCGTGTTCAAATTAGAGAAGATGAACTAGAGGAATTAGAAAGACAAGAAAGAGAGAAATCTATCATTAGAGAGAGCGAGGATGATCTCAAGGAAATTGAAAGAATTGAGAGAGAGCTCATTGACGCTGAGAGTAGACTAAATGAAAAGAAGATCGATGAAGATGAATATCTTGAAAAGACTGATTTAGAACTTCTAGAAAATAAAGAAAAGCCTCTTGATCCAAACGCTCTAGAGAATGTTAATGAGTTTGAAATTAATAAAGGTAAGAAATACGTTGAAGAAGATCTCAATGCTAAAGAGAATCCATATGGGTTAACGGAATTTGATCTTGAAGAAATAAACGAATTGTTGAATACTGAGTCCAAATAGATTAAGCTAAAAACATTATAATGATACGGGAAGCTGCGTTATGCAGCTTCTTTAATTTTATCTACTAGGAGATTAGTTTCTATGTCTGAAGCTACTACGGAAGAAACTACGAAAACTACTAAGAAGAAGACGGCCAAAAAAGCAGCAAAGAAAGCTAAGAAGAAAGTAGCTAAAAAGACTGCAAAGAAAACAGCTAAGAAAGCGGCTAAGAAAACTACGAAGAAGAAAACAACGAAGAAAAGTACTGAAAAGAAAGAGTATAAGCTCGTTGTGGTCGAGTCACCTTCAAAAGCAAAGACCATTAAGAAATATCTTGGTCGAGGATATCAAGTTGTTGCCAGTAATGGACATATTATTGATCTACCAAAGTCAAAGCTTGGTGTTGATGTTAAAGAGAACTTCGATATTGATCTAGTTCCAATAGCTGGTAAGAAAGCTAAAATTGAAAGAATTCAAGAACTCTCAAAAGACGCTAATGAAATATTTCTTGCACCTGACCCCGACCGTGAGGGAGAGGCGATTGCATTTCACTTAAAAGAAGTGATTGGTAAGAAGAAGAAAGTAAAGAGAGTTATTTTTCATGCTGTTACAAAGACAGCTGTTAGTAAGGCCATTGAGAATCCAACAGAGCTTAATGCTGACATGTATGATTCTCAAAAGACTCGTCGTGTACTTGATAGACTTGTTGGTTATAAGATATCCCCAATCCTTTGGGATAAGGTTCAAAGAGGTATCTCTGCTGGTCGAGTTCAGTCTGTTGCCTTAAGAATTATCGTTGAAAGAGAAGATGAGATTAAGGCCTTTAATCCAGAACAGTGGTTTTCTATTCATGGAGAGATGCTTAAAGATCAAAAACTTTTTGAAATCAAATACTATGGTGAAACAGCGACAAAGAAGAATGACCTTTCTGATGAGGAAGAAACTAAGAAGATTGTTTCTGACGTTAAAGGAAAAGATTTCAAAGTTGTTGATGTTAAAAAACGTGAAAGAAAGCAAAACCCAACACCACCTTTTACAACCTCAAAGCTTCAACAGGAAGCAGCTAATAAGCTTGGATTTACGGCAAAAAGAACAATGATGGTGGCGCAAAGACTTTATGAAGGTATTGCGACAACAGATTTTGGTACGGTTGGTTTAATCACTTATATGAGAACCGATTCAACAAGAACTGAGCCTGAGGCGATGGCGTCTCTTAGAGAATTTATTACTGATAAGTATGGGAAGACATACCTTTCAGCTACAGAAATTGATCATAATAAGAAAAAGAAAAGTGGAAAGGTTCAAGATGCCCACGAGGCCATAAGACCTACTTCTCTTGATCATACTCCTGATAAGTTACGAGGTGACTTAGAGCCAGATGAGCAAAAACTTTATGAGCTTATTTGGAATAAATTTGTTTCTTCACAAATGAGCCAAGCGGTAATTGATCAAACGGCCGTCATGTATGAATGTGAAGGGCACTTCTTTAAAGCAAATGGATCTATTATAAAGTTTGCTGGTTTTAGAACCGTATACCTTGAAGCCGCTGCAGAGAAAGCGTCTCGAAAAGGTGGATCAGATGATGAAGAAGATATTAAGCCATCTGGAGAATTACCGTTAATTGATGTTGGTGACGTGATGAAGCCTAAGAAAGATCCAGAAAGCATCGAGCACTGGACTTCGCCACCACCAAGATATAACGAAGCTAGTATTGTTAAGACCTTAGAAGAGAAGGGAATTGGTAGACCATCAACTTATGCTTCTATTATTTCAAATATTCAAGATCGCGGATATGTCGAGAAAATTGAAAATAGGTTTATGCCAACAGAGCTTGGAATTGTTGTATGCCGAATGTTGATTGAAAGCTTTCCGGACGTTATGGATGTTCAATTTACAGCAAGTGTTGAAAAGCTATTAGATAAGATTGAAGACGGTGAGATCAAATGGAAGAAAGTCATAAGAGACTTTTGGAAAGGATTTGAAAAAACTCTTGAAAAAGCCAAAGAGGAAATGAAAAACCTCAAGGCCCAGGAGATACCTACAGGTATTAAATGTCATAAGTGTGATGATGGTGAATACCTTATTAAATGGGGGAGAAACGGACAGTTTCTCGCTTGTCGAAATTATCCAGATTGTACTTCGACAAACGACTTTAAAAAGCACCTCGATGGAACCCTTGAAGTACTTCCTAAAAAATGGTTTAGAGATGATTGTCCAACATGTGGTAAACGTCTTGAAGAGAAAAAAGGAAAGTACGGGCGTTTTGTTCGTTGTGAAGAATATCCAAAATGTGAAACAACTCTTCCTTACACTGTAGATGTAACTTGTCCAAACTGTAAGAAAGGTAAGTTTGCTGAGAAAAAATCACGCTATGGAAAAATCTTTTATGGATGTAGCAGCTATCCTGATTGTGAGACAGCTATGTGGACTCTTCCAAAAACTCATGATTGTCCATCATGTGGACATGGAGTTATGGGAGTGAGGGAAACTAAAAAAGATGGCAAACATCTTCAATGTCCTAAGTGTCGTTTTAAAGTTCCTTGGGGCGAAACTCCATTTGCTAGTGAAGATGAAAATTAGGAATACTCGTGAGTAAGTTATCGCTTAAAGAGGCCTGGAACTTAGGTCCAGGACCACTAACTAAGAAAGAATACATTATCCTTTATCTCAAGGGATTTTTGATGGGGATTGCTGACTTGATTCCTGGTGTCTCGGGTGGAACGATTGCATTTATCACCGGTATCTATGATATGTTACTCGATGCTGTTGCTAGTATTAATAACACATTCATTAAGAAGGTTTTAAGCTTTAAGATTGTTTCAGCAATAGGTCATTTACATATTCGTTTTATAGTTCCTTTGGTTTTTGGAATTTTTACTGCGATGATAACTCTAGCTAGAGTTATGCATTATTTAATTAATGAGCAAACCGTTCCTACGTGGGCACTTTTCTTTGGTCTTATAGCTGCTTCTATTATTGTTATTTGGAATAAGCTAGATGACCACTTTTCTCCCATCAATCTTCTTATGATCTCAATTGGGGCGTTAGTTGCTTATGTCCTTGTGAGCCTTATTCCTGTTGATACTCCGGATTCTCTTTGGTTTATTTATCTCTGTGGAATTATCGGAATCACGGCCATGATACTCCCTGGAATTAGTGGATCTTTCTTATTACTCATACTTGGTAAATACGAATTTATAACAGGTATGCTTAAGAATCCATTTGCAGAGGGTGCTCCTCTAGTTATTTTGATTTTTCTTTGCGGTACAGTTACAGGTCTGCTTAGTTTTTCTAAAATATTGAATTTCTTTATGAAAAACTATCGTGTGAAGACCATGGCGTTTTTAACTGGTATTTTAATTGGTTCAATGAAGAAAGTTTGGCCGTGGAAAGAAGTTCTAGAGTCAAAAATTGTACGCGGAAAAGTTAGAGTAATTCGTGAAGCAAATATTCTTCCCCCTGAACTGAATACTGAAGTTATGCTCGCAGCAGTTCTTGTTGTGGTGGGCTTTTTTGGAGTTCTTTACCTTGAGAAGAAGTCAGCTCCTAAACAATCTATAGACTAACAACAACCCCTGAGGTCATTTTGACCACGCCTCTAGTGAGAAAGTACTGTTTTCCTTACATTTGACAGAAAGTGACGATAGTTGTCAACGTTCTTTCTTATAATTATCTCATCCTGTGCTAATTTGTATACAGCGTTTCAAGTGAAACAGGGGGTAAAAATAATGTATGTGAGTCCAGTGAAATTAAAAGACAAGAAAGATATCGATTTTTTTAAAAAGAGAGCTTTTGAATTAATTGGTGTGAACTATCCTGATTACTATTTTGAACAGGGTTTTATTAGGGCGTTTAGAAATACGAATGATGAAATAGTTGGTGGTTATGCTCTTATTACAAGTGGACCTCTTAGAGTCGTGAGTTCATTACCTGATAGATCAGCTTTAGAAGAAGATGAATCTAACTTGATGGAAGTGACTGCATTATGGCTTGAGCCAGAAATTAAAAATGGTTTTCCAAGTCTTCTTTTATGGCTAACTTTCTGTCGCGATGTTTATAAGCAAAAATCAAAGAAATATCTCATATATGCTTATGATTTAGATAACGATAAATTGGCTAAGCTCTATCAGTTGTCAAATCCAACTGAAATCTTTAGAGGAAAGGTTAAGATGCTCGAAGGTAACTTCTACGAGAATGAAGAAATCATTGAAATTGCATCACGAAAATATATAGGCCTTCTTCCTGTTTATGCTTTTCCAAACCTCCTAAGTAAGGCCTTATTTAAAAGAAAAGGATTTATGAGAGAGGTCAGACTTTTGGACTCTATTCTAGGCAAGGCATAAGATGCACTCCGTTTCTGATGCTCAACTCTTTGATATCGAAAATGTAAAAAGGTACCAGAGAAATATATGGGATAAGTCCTATCGTGAAGGACTCTATTTTTCAGCAATGGAAGAACTTGGAGAGCCCATCTATATCAATTTTGGGATAAGGAAGCACGAGTATACTGAACTTCGATGGTTCAAGGTTCCACACGCCATACATGATGGATTCTCTGCTCTTAAAGTACTTGAAAAGGAAGAGAACTTCTCTTTAAAACTGCCAGAGCTAAAATCTTTAAAGCCTAAGAACTGGTTAAAGTCGATTCTCTTCGCTTTGAAATCAACTCCCGTAGAGGAACATCGCTACAAGTCACAAGATGCCAACGTTAAGGGCACGAGCTTTGATCACCTTGTCTTAAAGCTACCTTTAAAATCTAGTAAATTATCAAGCACAGCAATTCTTTCAAATTTGATTTGTAAGACTCTCATGCAAGAGTTGAGTTATAATAAAGTTGCACGATGGATGGTCCCTGTTAGATTGAAAAATGATGATGGTATGCAGGCAAGCTATATTGGATTAGATGTTTCTTTAGAAGATAATGAAAATACACTTCATAAAAAGTTAAAAGATAAGTTAAAAAATGGCGAACACTGGGGATTTTATTTTTTCTCAAAGATCGGACTTTTTCTAGGTAAGAAAGCTATTTTGAATTTAACACGAAAAAGTATTCTTAATACGAAAACTATTTGGATGGGCTCAATCTCAAACCTAGGTAATTTAGGAGAGTCTAAAGAGCTCGAGGATTTAATCGTATTACATCCTGTTCGATTTCATCGACCTCTAGGAGTCATTGTTTATGAGTTCAATAATCAACAAATTATTACAATATGTTTTCACAAAAGCTTAAAAGAGGTAGATACTGATGGAATTAGAGACAAAGTCAGATCAATGTACGAGACATATTAACTTTATCTCAAAAGGTCTTGAAAATAATTCAGATTTCTATATCGCTAAAGAAGATGAGTATAACGATATCCATGATCTTCTTGAAACTGAGTCCATGGATCTTAGTGGAGACGTTAAACTAAAATATTCACGAAGACCAGATCTCTTTTCGTCTTATCTTGAGTCTGGTCAAATACCAGCTATTATCACTGATGAAAAAAAGAAGTTCTTAGGCGTTGTTAGTGAGATGGATATTAGTCGCTTTGGAGAATGTTCTAAAATTTACTATACAAGTGACTTAAGAATTTCTAAGCAAGCTGGTATGAGAACGAGAGCAAACTTTAGAAAGGCTTATTTAGAAGTTTTAAAAACGCTACCAAATGATTGTTTTACTGTCGTCCTAAAAGACAATGAAAAAGCTATTCAGGCCTTAACAAGAAATCAAAGTGATTTATACTATAATAAAGTTTACGAGTATCTTTCGCGTGCAATTTTAATTTTACCGTCAATTAACTTTTTGCCAGAACCTAAGCATAACTTAGAGATAGTTGAGGGAAGTGACGATAATTTTAAGAGCAATTTACAATCAAGGTCTTCTTTTTCTAATACTGTCAGTAAGAATGATAAGTCATTTATCATTAAGGAAAAAGGTAAGACTGTTGCTCAGTTTTCAATTTGTCGACCTGCTCTAAGGAGTCTCTTTATTGAGGCGCAAAGTAAGAAAAAGAAGTTTTGGCTTAAAGCGGTAAAGACACTTTTTAGTCATGATTACGAAAGAAAGATCCCTTGGGTTTATTTAACTTCTTTATATCTAGGACCAGGCCAGGATAAAGAATCAGTCATTAAGAAAATTATTAAATATCTCTACTCAAAGAAAGAACTTAATACAGGTGAACTATTTCTTCTATGCCATGGTGCACGTGAGCAACTTCGTTTAAGACTCCCTCTTCCTCAATTTTTGACTTATGGGAACTTATATAAAGTAAGTGATTGTAATTACACAGAGGAGCTTGTTGAGCCTATTCACTTAAATCCTCTTTCTCTATAATCTCTGGCTTTGAACTCAATAAAATTTACAATTGGTCTGAATATTATTTAATAATTTGATATTACTCATCATATGAAAGACGTAGTAGAAATGGATAGAGAAGAGTTTATGAAGGACAAATACTATCGTATTTGTAATGAGTTATTACGACTTGAAGTAACAAGAGGTCATCTCAGTTGGTCGGTAGCTGAAGTTGCTAGAGCATCAGACGTTACAAGATCTCTTATTTATTATTATTTTGGTAAGAGTAAAGAGGTTCTTTTAGAAGAGGCCTCAAGGTATATGCTGCATACTATTTATGGTAGTTCAAAAGCAGGAGAGCTTGGAGTAAAGAAAAGAACAAAGAAGGTTATAACTATTTGTAAGAATAATCCTTATTTGTTTATATATTGGTATAGCAATAGGGGAAAAGACACTTCGATAGGTAAACTTATTAAAGAGAAAGAGGAGCGTGGCTTTAATCAGATAAAGTCATATTATCCTGAGTCTTGTGATACTGAAGTTCTTAAAATTCAGGCTTTACAGCTTTCAGCCGTGGCCATGCAGTGGGATGATACAATCATTGAAAAAGTTTTTGACCGATAGACTTTAGTCTTAGTTCCAGTTAAGAACTCCGCCAACATCATTAGAATACGCATCGCCATATCCTTCATTAGAGTCACCTAAAATTGGATATACTTCTATACTTGCTGGATAAGATGAACATCCTCCAAATGAGATATTATAGTTTGTCGTAAATGGATCCTGAGCTGGAGTGTTAAAACCTAAGCCGTCAAATTCTGTATCGGAAAATACGGAGTTACTACAATTATTAAAAAGCACTCTTGTACCTTGCATATCCCAAGTAAACGCGGACTCAAATGAGATATTATCAAACTCCATTATTCGGTAATTATCTATAAATTCAAACTGAGTCGTCGCGTGGATCATATCTATTTTTAACCCTGAAATGTCTACTGTACTTCGCTCACTGGTATTAGGACCCTCGATTCTAAACCCTCCGGCGTAGTAGCTATTTGGTAAAGTGTATGCCCATTTTGATTTATCATCTGTTCCAGTATCAATGCTGAGGTGACCACTTGACGTTGAGTTTCCAATGTTAAAGAATTTCTGACTTGAGTTAGACCTTATTCCAATTGCGTTACCAATAGTTAGCCTTGCTCCATTTGTTATGAAGCCCTCTTCACCACCAAAAGTACACGTCGTACACGAATCATTATATGCCTGTACTATCAAGTCCTCTTTGATATATCCGCTTACATTCCAAAGCGCAGCATTCTCTTCTATCGTGATTGTTCCTCCACCCGAGGTTGATGAATTTGAAATCTCATTGACAACGAAAACTCTATCAAGAGAAGGAAAGCGTGGAGCTGTTGAAGGAATAACAGCAGAGTCAAATTGATCGGGATAGCCATTTCGTGAGTTTGCACAATTATTCCAATTTAGTGAATCATCCCAGTCTGTATTAGAGGCACCTGTCCATACACACTCGTGTTGTGTCTCATTATACCAAGTGACAAGATTATTAGGGTCATCTTCATATAAGCTTCCAAATCCAAATCCGGAAGCATTTGTCATTGTTATATTGATTGCTCCTGGTAGAGAGGTACATGTTGAGCTATTCATTACTATATTTTTAGAGACTGTATTAGTCATTGTATAGTGGTTGGCAAAATGGATATTTGAGAAGTCACTGTCGGTAAAAATACCATTACTACAATTTTGAAATGTGAACTCATTTGAAGCTGATAGAAAGAATGAAGATGTTAAATCAATATTGTCAATTTGCAGAATTTCATAATAGTTAATAAAGTTAAAACCATCGTTTTGTTGGCTATTATGACCATTATAACTTTGTTTATCTAATCCGTTGACGGAGATCGTCGAGTTATTAGAACTTGTTCCTTGAACATTAATACTTCTAAAACCCCAAGGAGCGTCATTTCTGATTTTTACCCATTCATTTTTATTCATTCCTCCGTCTATCACTAAATGACCATGTGTTGTGCCATCACCAATTGACAGAGAGGCTCTTGCTGACTTTAGCGTGACACCACTTTCAAGTCTTAGAGTAGATCCATTTAAGACATAGGCGTCTTGTTCAAGAAAGACTTCACAATCAGCGCAATTACTTGTCGCAGCTTCAAATGTTATGTTTGATAAGAATTGGCCATTGCGAGTGAACTGTAGTTTGGAGCCACTACTAATCATTATTATTTCTGGTGAGCCACCGCTGTAAATTCCACGAACAGACATGTCTGCTGTTACGACTGGAGAGAAGCCGGGTCCAGGAAAGAGCATGTAGTCATTTGAAGTGGGAGAAACACTATTGCAATCCGCCCAATTCGAGGGCTTAAGCATGTCACTGTCTGTACCAATCCAGCTACAAACTCTTCCAATGTAGAATGATGGAGAGTAGGTGTGAACAACTGGATTGATCCCGTCATCAAGAGTTGCACAAAGATAGTATCTATCACTATCGAGACTTGCTGTATCGAGACTAAAAGTATCTGTGGAGTTATTATTAGTTGTTGTATGGATAGATGTTCCAGAGCAGGCTCCACTTGAAGCTGTTGTGAGAAAAATTTCCACACTATTATCATCTTCTGGATCCACATCATCCCAATTAATAGATAGATTTGTTCCTGCGATAATCTCTTGTGCACTAGTTGGTGATGAGAAACTAATTGATGGTGAAATATTAGCAAGGACTGTTAATTGCTGCGAACTCCACTCATAAATATTTTCATCATCGTCACTTATATGCGCGCATATATAGTAGGTTCCTGGAGCTGTGGCTGATAAGTTAAACGTATATGAATCTGTTGCATCATCTTCACTTATTGAACTCGTAATTAGCGTTCCTACTGAGCAGTTTCCACCGGTTGAAGTATGATAGTAGAGATCTATATTTGCATCATTGTCACTGTCACTATCAGTCCAAGTAATATCAAAAGAAGTTTGCTCATATGCACTATTTGTTGAAACGCTAGGAGTAACAAAACTAAAACTTGGGATGTCATTTACTTCTGGCGCTTCTGGTTCTTCTGGTATTGCTACATTGAAGGTAACAGATTTTGAGATCTCATCAGTGTACAAAGTTATCGTTGTGGTACCATTCTCGGTCGGAATGAATTGCGCAGACTTTCCACCGTCTAGCATGAGTAAATTTCCGGATGTACCTTCTTGTGACCAAAGCACCGTTTTATTACTTATAAAGTTTCCATTTTCGTCTCTTGAAATAGCAAAAATATCATATGAGTCTGAAAGAGAAGTTATTACAAGATCATCTGTGATCTTTTCTCCACTTCCATCTGCATGTGTTTCTGGATAAATGAAGAGGCTATCAATGGTGGAGCTTAGGATATTTGATTTACCTACGTATTCTAGACTTGGACTACAAGAAGTTAACAGCAGGAGTGCTATCGCTGATAGAAGTGTATTTAGTGTATTAAATGTAGGTTGTGTTTTCATTCATTCTATTTTGGCATAGATAACGTAGAGAGTTTTTTTATTATGTGAAAACAGTGTCTTACGGCTTTTTTTATCTGGCGAATGTCTTGAATAAGTGACTAGCATTAGTGGCGCACCCGGGAGGATTCGAACCCCCGACATTCAGATCCGAAGTCTGACGTTCTATCCAGCTGAACTACGGATGCGTGTTGAAATTTTAACTTAAATCAAAGAGTTTTAAAACTGAAATATAGTGCTTGTGCCAAAAATAATTTGCACTAATTTTTGTCCCATGATAACTGCAGGTGACCATAAATATCTGATTTATTTAAAGCAGTTGATTTTTCTTCAAATTTGTTTTTGAGATTTTTTAATTTTTATCGATAATGAAAAAAAGGAGCTGATTATGAAGACTTTAATTCTTATCCTATCTCTAGGTGTCCTCGTTTCATGTCAAGAATCGCAAAAGAGCATCGAGACTGAAAATCCGTTGAGTGAAGTAAGTTTAGAGGGCAATGAAAAGATTGGTTCTGATGATATTCAATGTACAATGATTTATGATCCTGTTTGTGCTTCTGTTAAAAAAGATCCGAATTGTATTGGTGAATCATGTTTGATGATTAAAGCGACTTATTCATCTTCTTGTACTGCTAGAGCTGATGGGGCAAAAGTTGTCTATCAAGGTGAGTGCTTTGAAGAGAAAGTCGATGCTCCAGAAATTAAAGAGTGTGCGGCTATCTATAATCCCGTTTGTGGACAATTAAGTACGAAGTCTAAAGAAGAAAAGACATTTTCAAATATGTGTCATCTCGAAAATTCAAGTGCTACTTTCTTGAGATACGGTACATGCGATAAGAGTACTAATAAATAAACAAAGCATCCTTTATAAGGATGCTTTCTCTTTCTTATCTTCCAAAGTATTTTCTATTTTGATAACTATTGTAACGATTGTGTCTTTGAAGCCTGTTAAGATTACCATGGCTGACATTAAATTCCATCAGTCCTTTCACTCTTGCCTCATATCTAACTTCGACATTTGAAGGTACCTCTTGTGCTGTCATTACATTCTCTTTAGGAGTGATTTCATAGAATTTACCTTTTACTTTATAGAGAAAGAAGCTAAATTCTGCTATAAACTTTCCTTTGAAACCTTCTCCGATACAGTCATCGCCATGTTTCTTTCTTTGCTCGTAGTCATAGTCACTCTCAACAACATAGAATGTATTACTCTTTGGTGTAAGTGATTTAACTTTTCCTCTTCTTTGAAGAAAGCTAACTGGTGTTCCATCTTCATCAAGGACCTCAAAGAGAACATCACCAATTATTGGAAATAGAGGTTCATGTCCTCTTCCATGCCAGTTTGCCTTTGATGAGGCCGTGAAAAAAACACTACCATCATCTTCTTCAGTTAATAACATTCCTGTTTTGTTGAATCCGTTACATGCACTAAATTGATGTGATTCTCCGTGCAGTATGCTATCTAGTCCCATTGACATGAATTCTTTTAGTTGTGATTCAGCCTCGTAGTGCTTTGCTTTTGCCGTTAAGGTTGAAATCATTATCGATATGATAATTATTAAGTTTTTCATTCTTTCTCCGTTTAAGATCTGTTTTATATATAGTAGACGATGTTGACGCTCTGCACACCACTGCTTGTAATAATTACATCTTCAATAAATTACCTTGAAGTTTCTTTAAATATAAATGGAACTGAGTTGGCCATGTAGGATTACGATATTTTCACTTCCACTAATCTCTGGCTGTATTGATTTTGGAAAGTGATGAAAATTAGTTAATACTAGTTGCAGTATTTACTTTTTGGGAAATGTATCCATTCATCTTCACAAGGGTCATATTCATTATATGCCCAATCTACACCTTGATATTTTTTAATGAAGTATCTTTTTGCCGGAAATCTCTTTTCAATATGAAAATATCTAGGAGTAAGCATCTTTAAAGCCTCTTTCTTTGTCTTTCCCATATATTCCATAAGATAAATCGCAGAAGCTTCTCCGGTTCTATCTACACCACCTTGGCAGTGGATAAGAATTGGTCGCTGAGCATTTTCAAAACTTTCGAGCAGTTTTATGAGATTCTCTTTTGTTGGGATATGACTGGCCCTCATACTAATATTGATAAGTTCAACCCCATACTCTTTCGCTACTGCAACTTCATCATGGTATTGATCATCATGGAGTCTTTCTCCTCGAAGATTAATAATTGTTCTTATGTCATACTTTTCAATTGCCTTGGCAAATTGCTTTCCTGTTAATTGATTGGTTCTGTAGAGATTACCTTCATCCACAGTGTGAAAGTTACATGAAGTAAGTAGAACTAGTATGAAAAATAATGTTGGTCTCATTATCTGCTCCTTGATAAATGAATTAAATATTATTTAATCATAAAAAGATAGATAGCGTATATTATTTTCCTGTTAGAACCATGTTGTCAGTGGGTTAGGACCGAGGCCCATAAAAGGAGCAGTTACGATTGCCACTAATATGATGATAATCATAACGATTGTATTACTTATAAGATAAGCGGGCTTCTCCCCAACACCGCGAGCTTCCAGCTGCTCTATCATAAATTTTTGCCCATAGTAGCTAAAGGCAATCATTAAGATAAAGACGATTGAGCCAGTTATAAAAGTAACGAGCAGGTTTTTTGCCGTAAAGATCTCTCCCTTATCTTCATTACTTTTTTTTGAATCTTCTTGAGTTATTCTTTGTGATTTATTTGAGGTGTTGTTCTTTTGCGTGTTTTTTTTTTCCTCAAGCTCGACTCTTTTGATGTCCTCTTTGGATGGAGTGAAGAAGCGGGAAAACGCAGGTTTGTTGCCAACTTCATAGGCCTCAAATTCACCATAGAGCTTTACTTGATCTGCAAGTAATAGGCCTCCGCTGTCGAGTTTCTTATTCCATGTAATATTAAAGTCTTTACGATTTATCTTTGAACTCAAAGAGAAGTAGTGGCCAACCTTCTTTGTTATAGGATCATCTCTTTTGCCTTTATAGGTAATATAGAATTTAGTTTTTTGTTGCTTGTTTTTAATTTTAATATTGAATTCTACTTCACTCACTTCACCCTTGTTGACAACAAACTCTTGATCATTCCATATCTCAATTGTGGGATACTTATTGACCGCAAAAAAGTCACTCTTTCTTAAGTGGGAGTCTCGCTTTTTGTCGAAAGTATCAATGGACTTTGCTTTGATGACTGCTTTAAGTTTTGAAATTTTATTCTCATTCATTTCAAAGAATATTTTATAGTCATTAAAGCGACCTTCAACATCAGAGATGGTCATGTATTTGATACTAAACTGAACTTTGGAATGTTCGTCATTTACTTGAAAGTATGAAGCGAGCGAACTTTTTACAATAAGTAGTAGAACGAGAGATCTAATTAATAAATACATATACCTGCTTATTTATACTTGTGAGTTACTGTAATCATTATACTCTCAAAAGACTTTCATGATTGTAAAGTTCAACAAACCCTAATATTTAAACTTCTATTGAATTTATAGTATAATAGGACTGGGTAAATATATTAGAGGAGGAAAGATATGGTAAGTTACAATCAACCTTTAAAAGATCCAGTTAATAAAGTTCATGAGGAATTAGATACTCGCGCAAGTGAAATTATGAATAGGTCATATGTGACCATCAAGTCCGAACAGAATATAACAGAAGTTGCCAAAGTTATTGCCGAGAATGGGCTTACGGGGGCACCTGTTGTAAATGATAGAGGTATGCTGATTGGTGTAATCTCTGAAAAGGACTGTTTAAAGTATCTTCTAGACCTTAAGTACTATAATAGTGAAGATGCTCCGGTCAGTAAGTATATGTCTAAGACAGTGATGACAATAGATGAAAGCGAAAAGCTTATGTATATGACTGAACTCTTTATAAAGAATAATTACCAACTTTATCCTGTTATTGATGAGGATGGACTACTTAAAGGTGTTATTACTCGCTCCATTCTCTTTAAAGAGCTTAATAAGCTCTCTCAGACCAATTGGTAATTTGGTGAGAATGATCACAATAGTGAATATGTTACACGCTGCGCAATGATGTATTTTGTTTAACTCCAGGCCGTGCTAAAAAGCATCAATTGTTTTTCAACACAACCTGGAGAATTAGATGAAGAAAATTTTAAGGCTTGGTCTATTAATGACCGCATTCAGTGGCACAGTACAAGCAGATAGAGACTTCACTTATTATGGTGATGATTATCGTTACGATGATGTAAGCTATAGATTTAGCGATAGAGCGATGGGGACTAGATATCGTAGTCGTTATAAGGACCCAAAGCTATGTAATGAGCTTCAAGAGGAAGTAATTGTTGCTAGAGGAATCTTTGAAGGTTCATTAGAAAGAAAGAGAAGCTCTCAATATGACGCTGATAGAGCAAATACTGAGTTAAACTCAAGAACTGCTGCTTTATCTAGAGCAAATAGTAGAGTAATGAATGCAAGTAGAAGACTTCAAAACTTAAAAAATACACAAGCTAACTTTAATGAACTGATGGCACAGTACCAAGCAGAGGCTTCTCAGGCTCAATTTGTATATGATCAAGCTCAGGCTAATGTTGAGACTCTACGAGCTATAAGAGAAGACAAATGTGATGGATTTGGTAGAATATCATTTTCATGTATAGGTGCAAAGAGCGATGTTAAAAAAGCAAAAAAGGTAGCAGAAAAGAAAGCAAGCATACTAACAACTGCAAATGCACAAGTAGATAGACTTAACAGACTACCAAGTGATCTAGAAGCTGCACAAAGAGAAGTTGTTGCTGCTAACCAAAACCTTTCTCAAGAAGAAACTAAGACGCCTGCAATTTCTGAGCTTCAATCTAATGCAGATGCTGCAAATGCGAATTACTCAAATATTCTTTCACAGTTTAACTCTGACGAAGATAACTTTGGTAGAAAGGCCGTAAGATTTGAGCAGTGTAGAAGAATGGCATTTGATGCGAGAAAAGGTAAGTCATATAAGAGAGCTCTTGTTAGGCTGTCAAAGAATAACGGTCAGAATTGCCAAAAAGTTGCAAATAGACTTCTTTCAAATGTTAGAGGTTATGCTGCGAGACAAGGAATTAAAGAAGCTTATGAAGATTACTGTGTTTCAGAAAGACTTGTAAGAAAAGTTTATGTTGATCCAGCTCCAGTTCAGTAAATAGAATAAATAATTTCAAAACATACGAAAAGCCTACTTTAATAGTAGGCTTTTTTATTGTCTTTAATGATCATTTATTCTTAATTCTTTAAATATATAATCTTAATTTAACCTCTCTAATGATTGATTCGATAAGAAAGCGTTATATATTGGAGAATTTATGAAGAATATGATCTTACTTTTAACCATCTTAACAACATTCTCATGTTCATTTGACCAGCAAAAAGAAAGTACCAAGGTAACAATTAAAACTCCTTCAAAAGAGTATTTACAATCGCTATCATCAGGCTATGAGTCACAAGTAGCGAATAGTGCTTTAGGAGAAATCTCGAGCTGGGCCGATGTGAATTGTTTTGGAGTGATTGTTGAGTCTCCTGAAAAAGAAGCTAGGGCCAAGTGTTTTGATTCGGACGGAGCGACAGAATTATCAAAACCATTTGCTGTCTTTGATTTGGTTCCAGCGGGTGAGGAGCTTGTCATTGATCTTGAAACAGGACCTCAGAGAAATCTGCAATTAGTCGCTGTAAAGTCTCTAATGGGATGCTATGGATTAAAAGAATATGTTGATGGAATTGGAGCACCTTTTTCTAAACCTCGAATAGTCGGACAAAAAATTATCGATCTTGTTCCAGGTGATATGGAGGAAGAGATACTTGCTGATTTATCAACAAGTCTTGAAGTTGGTCATTGTGAAAAAATTGAAGGATCAAATAATTCGAGTTCCTTGGTATTTAATGTGAGTCTTGAAAATGATCAACTCATCATTAAAGGTGAATTTTCTGATGTTACGAGAGTAGAGCTTGATGGTGATGAGTTAGAGATACTTAGTCAAAATTCGACCGAGCTCATTGTTGGAGCACTTACAAATAAATTTCTCACTCTTGGTGCTTTCGCTAATCTTAGTATTGAATCTGCTAATGCTCAGGGGCAGGCTACTTTCTTTGTTGATCTCTATGATTATTCTGTTCCTTTGGAGGCTATTGATACAGGGGGAGCATCTAGTGGAGATGTTCTTACATTTAATGGATCTTTTTGGGCCCCTGCTCCATCCTCTTCGTTGGGGCTTGGCAGTGTCGGAACAGCAGAGATTGCAAACTTAACGATTCAAGAAGAGGATATCGCAGATGAAAGTATAACTCTAGTGAAGCTTGCAGAGAATAGTGTTGATAGTTCGAAGATTGTTGATGGGTCTATTCAGGGAGCAGATTTAGCTCATAATTATATGTATTATGATGCATCAAATGCATCGATAGGTGGGTTGTTTTCTCTAGGAGATGATTTAAGTGTTGTCGGTAATAGTAGCTTTACGGGAGATGTTTCTATCGGAGGAGCTCCTCTATCTTTTCCATTTAATGTTCATGGGACTGGAAGTGTCGCTGCTCTTTTTAAAGCAGACTCAGGAGGTTCTCCAGCAGGTATACAAATAAAGAATACAACGAGTGGAAGAGCGGGTTGGAAAATTGGAGAATTAGGAGACGGAAGTTTCGGAATTGAGAATAGGGAAGGAGCTCCTGAGACACATTTCTTTATAAATCAAGATGGAAACGTAGGGATTGGTACTGGTGTCCCCCTCGATAAGTTTGAAGTTGAGGCAGATCCAGGAAGTGGCCGTGTTGCAAGATTTAAGGCAGATCATAGTGCAGGAGAGGTGGGCATCACAATAGAAAACTTACAGGCTACTGGTAATGGTTGGTTCATAGCACAAGATGATTCTGGCTTTTTGAGTATTAAAGATCCTGCAGATACAGCAATGATGACTTTTTTTCCAGGTGGCGCTGTAAATATTCCTGGTACTTTTACTAATTCAGATGAAAGGTTTAAGAAAAATATCACTCCTTTGAATGATTCTTTAAGTCGAGTGCTAAGATTAAGTGGCATGAGTTTCTTTTGGAGACATGATGAGTTTAAAAAGTTTAGAAATATGAAAGAAAGAGATATTGGTGTTATTGCTCAGGATATAGAAAAAGAGTTTCCCGAAGTCGTCTCAACAGATAGTGATGGTTATAAGTCGGTAGCCTACTCTAAACTTGTTTCACCAATTATCGAGGCAATAAAAGACTTCTTCAATCTCTTCACCGAAAACAAAGAAGATCACGAAAAGAGAATCAGTGAATTAGAAGCGCAAAATGAAGCATTAAGAGAATCACTATGTGGATTAAAACCAGATTTAAAGGTATGCAAATAAAAAAGGCTTCTTTCGAAGCCTTGTATTTAGAAAACGAAGTTATCGCCAAATTTATCGTTATAGTCTTCTTCACCAAGTTCTATGATTTTTAGAGCTTCTTCACGGCCATAAAGACCAGTGATTTCAATCTTGGCTTTTGCTCCCTCACAAGGAATTTCTTTATAAGTTAAGAAGTAGTGCTTAAGCTTATCAAGAATCGCTTGAGGACATTCGCTAATGTCAGTCATGTGACCATAGATTGCGTCGTCTTTTAAGACAGCCACAATTTTATCATCAACTTCACCACCATCTAGCATTCTAAAGCCACCAATAGGTACACAGTTTACAAGAATGTCACCGTGAGAGATTGATTTTTCAGTCAAAACACAAATATCAATTGGATCAGCATCACCAAAGAGTCCTTCTCTTCCAGTTCTTTCCATTGTGTACTTTGCTGATTTTTCATCAGAGTAAGTTCTTGGAATTAAACCATATAGGGCAGGGATGATATTTGAAAATTTCTGAGGACGGTCAACTTTTAAGTAACCAGTATCTTTATCTATTTCATATTTAACACGGTCTGTTGGAACGATTTCAATATAAGAATTTAAATCATTTGCAGCTTTATCTGACCAAGTTTTAACTCCATGCCAAGGGTTTGGTCTAAAGAGATGTGCCACTTCTTTTAGCACTTCGCGTAATTCCGCTTTCATAAACTTTCCTTTTGGTGATCTTAATGAAAAAATAAGTTTTGCTACTCTAACAAAGTTGATTATTATTATCAATCTATTCTTCTAAATCCTAGGGGCGAAAATGAATATCAAAGACTTAATTAGAACAATTCCTAACTTTCCAAAGGAAGGTATAATGTTTCGCGATGTGACAAGCCTTCTCAAGGATGCGCAGGGGCTAAAAGAGACCACGAGACAATTGGTTAATGACCTAAAGCATCTTGAATTTGATGTGGTTGCAGGTATTGAATCGAGAGGCTTTATTCTTGGTGCAATCTTGGCCCACGAGTTTGAAAAAGGTTTTGTTCCCATAAGAAAGAAGGGCAAACTTCCTGGTGAGACGATTAGTATGGATTATGAATTGGAGTATGGAGTTGATACTCTTGAGGTTCATACTGATGCTTTTTCAAAAGGTGAAAAAGTACTGTTGATAGATGATCTTTTGGCTACTGGTGGAACGGCCATAGGTGCGATTAAGCTTGTTGAAAAATTAGGTGCTACGGTAACAACTTTTTCCGTGATCATTGATCTTCCTGAATTAAAAGGGAAGCAGAAGCTTGAGTCTCTTGGACACAAGGTTCATACGCTTGTTGAATTTTCTGGGCATTAAAAGAATTTAAGAATTTTTATGATAGCTTAAAAGAATTTGAATATCTCTAGGGGAGAGTTCATTTACTAGTTCTTGATCTGCTTTATTGAGCTCACTATCTTCATTAATCTTCTTATGGACAAGACTAGCGACTTCTATTGTAGAGAGATAATAAATATCTTGGTATTCTGTTGAAACTTTTGCAACAAGGCCTTCAAGAATTTGAACTTTCTTTTCTTTTAAGACTTCATCTTCATTTCTATCATTTAAAGATTTCATTGATATCCTCTTTTATTTCTTTGTCGTAAGCATGTTTTAAGATAATGAAAAACGGAATCCACCAAATGAGATCATTCGTTAAAATTGTTACACCAAATTTCAAAGGAAGCTTTCCAGTGATAAGACTTTGAGCAAAGCCGATAGGGCCAAAGATTTTACCAAGAAGACCTACTAAAACAATGGGCCAGTGTTTACTTGGGTTTGCAGCTGCAGCAATATAACCAATCCCATAAACCCCAACAATCATTCCTATGCATTGCCACAGCTCAATATAAGTAGGGACTGGCATTTCAAGGAGATTAAAGAAGGAGTTGGGAAAGAGCACAACATAGGCCCCCCAAATAAGATTGTAGATACCTGCAGCAATAAGTGTTTTCTTTTTCCAATTCATATAAACACCCTAGATCATATTTGGAAAAATTACATGAAGTCGTTTGATTGCCTAGTTTTTGTCAATGAGTTCAGTGCTGGAAGTATGAGAAATTACGAATATGGAAATTCTTAATCAGATTCACACATTCTCTAGTTTTGCCTTATTTGGTCTAATTTGGACAGTTCAGCTTGTTCATTATCCAACTTTTCTCTATGTGAGTGAAGGCGAGTTTTCTAAGTTTGAAGATTTTCATAAAAAGGCGATTACTCTTATCGTTATGCCACTTATGCTCCTTGAATTATTAAGTGCCACCGGTCTCTTGTACTTTGAGTATAATACCATTCATCTCATTAACTTCGTTATCGTTACTTTAATTTGGATGAGCACGATGTTTATTAGCGTGCCACTTCATAATGATCTTTCTGATGGCAAGAATGAAAAGAGTATTGAAAAGCTTATTTCGACAAATTGGATTCGAACAATCTTATGGAGTATTAAGTCTGGAATATTATTACTTGCTAATTATCATTAAAGTAATCGATGAGCGCACCAAAAAAGCCTTCATTTGTTTTGATTTCTTTTAAAGAGTCTAGTCTTTGTTCTTCTTCAACCATTTTTAAAGCACCAAGCATATTAATTTTCTTATAAATAGAACTTTCAATCTTTTCAAAGTAAGCCTTTTCTTTCTTATGAAGACCATCAACTTTAAAAATGATATTTGCAAAGTGATGTAGTTGAGAGATATGGGCAGGTACTGTTATCAATTCAATAAAATCATCAGGAGAACTCTTTGTGACAAGATCGTTCTCAAGTGTGGATTTCTTTTCACTTTCAAATTTAAGATTTTTAATAAAGCCCTTAATTTTCATCTTTTCTTCATCACTTACATCATTATCAATGTGACTTAGAGAAACAAGAGCTCTCCACATATTAAAATAACTGTCATGAAATTTTTGATCTTTTTCGTTCATATTTCCATCATATGCATTCGCTAGGGAGTTGGAATAAGGTAATTACTGCCGCAAGGTAGGGTTAGAGTTTCCCACTAAAGATGAGTGATGACCTGTTCTATAATAGAATGGGGCTACTTTATTTGGTCTCATACAAGGATAGTAATGCGAGTAAATGACTACTCATCACAATTAGCTGATCTCAGAGAGAATCATCAAAGTTCAGTCAAGAAACTGAAAGATAGTTATGAGAATCAGATTGAGAATATGGAGAGCACACACGAGCTTTCGATGGATGAGTTACGTCAAAATAATAAGGATAGACGTAGGTCTTTGATAGAAGAGAATCAGGATAAAGTTGAAGTCCTCAGTGATAGAGTGACAAAGAAACTTGAAGAAAAGAGAGATAGCTATAAAACTAAAATTGCTGATCAGGCAGAGGATTTTAGAAAAGAGCGTCTTGATCTGACATCAGGTTTTCAAAGTAAATTAAGAGGGATCAAGAAATCATATGACTCCGCGCTTAGTGAACATAAGTATCTCAATGAACAACAGTTTAAGAATTACAATGAAAATGTTGAAAATAAATTAGATATCAAAGAGAGAAATAGCTCAAACCTCATCAAAGATATTCAGACCAAAGCAAAAGATACAGTAAAAACTCTTAGAGAGGATAATGCTCAAAGCAAACGAGAGCTTGTCTTAAAGGGTAGAGAGCAGCTTGATGATGTCATACGTGAAAATAGTAAAAATACACGTGAACTTAAACAACATCAAGATAAGAAACTTAGAGATGTCTACGCCAATCAAGAATCTAAGATCGAAAAAATTAATGATCGCTACGGCGTTGCTCTTGAGAAATCAAGAGGCGATGATCGCCAAGAAATTGACCGGTTATCATCATCTTTTAAAGAATCCGTTGATCGTCTAACTAAGAGTGGGCAAAGAGATTATAGAAAACTTCAAGAGAAATTCTCTAATGATAGAAATAAAGATCTTAAACATCACCAAGAGCAATTATATTTTCTTAATAGAGAAAAAAATGAAATTGTAGACCGATCTCTCCGTGGAGAGGGTGTCGAGTTTCAAAAGCAAGAGCTTCGGGATAAGTATGATGCTCGCCTTGAGGGGATGAGCGAGATGATGTTTGATCAGAGAATCAAATTTGAAAAAGATCTCGATAAAATGAAAAAAGATGTTCAAGCAAAAATTGATGACAAAAGCTTTAATGAGAGAAAGAACATCGATAATCTTAAGCAAGACTTCAATTCAACTCTTAACAATAATATAGAAAGAACACGTAAAGAGCAGGCCAATCTTGAAAAAGGTTATACAAGAGAAATTAGAAATAAAACGGCAATGCATGAAGAAGCTGAGTTAAGGACAAATGAACATTATAAAGATCTCATCGCAAAGCAAAGAGACTATTATGGGCAGACTGTTCAAAAACTTGAACAAGCCAATGCAGATAATGTGAAGAATCTTCAAAGTGAGTTCAGTAAAGATAAGAAGCGAATTAATCGTGAAACTATAGAGCAGTTAGAGCAGACAGCAAAGTCGCAAAGACAAGACTTTAATGAAAAAGTTGATAAGATTATTGAAAGTTTTGATCAACGATTTAAGATGCAGTCGCGTGAACTGGAAAGAACTCAGGATATGTCTGAGGCGCAAATTGAGCGCTTAACAAAGAGTAGCAAGCTAAGGCAAAAAGCAGAAGCCGAGTTCTTTAGAGAAACTTACAAGGCACAAGAACAAGAAATGGAAGATAGTCTGACAAATATTCGCCGCGAATATGATCGTCAGGTCAAAGAGCTTAAGTATAAGTATGATTCTGAGATTGATAAAATCAGAAGAGAAAATGATGTTGTAAACACAAAGCTCATTCAAAGATATGAAGAGGGGAAGCAAAAGATGATTCTTGATCATCAAAGAGAACTTAAGACTAAGATGAATAAAGCAAATGCAACTCTTGAGAGAGTTATGTCCGATAATAAATTTAATATGGATAGAGTTGTTAGTGGCTATGAGAATCGTTTGAAAGATCTTAAGAGACAATATGAACTTAATAACATCAAAAACTATGGCACAGAACCATCTTAATTATCTCAAGAGCATATGAAAGTAGTCGTACAACGAGTCAAAAATTCATCAGTTAAAGTAGATGAAGTCATTATTAGTAAAATTGATCAAGGTCTTAATTTACTTGTTTGTATGGAGAAGGGTGATGAGCTCACTCAAGTCAATCAGGCGATAAAGAAAGTTTTAGCTCTTAGAATATTCTCTGATGACCTTGGACGAATGAACAATTCCATTTGTGACATTGATGGTGAGATCTTGTGTATTAGTCAATTTACACTTTCTTGGAATGGCAAAAAAGGTAATAGGCCAAGTTTTGATAATTCCATGGAACCAGAGAGTGCAAGACGTTTGTTTGACGATTTTGTCGCAGGTCTAAAAAGTAATTACAAAACAGATAAGATAAAGACCGGGTCTTTTGGATCTTCAATGGAAGTGGCCATCACAAATGATGGCCCTGTTACTTTCTCTATAAGCTTCTAGTGAGACGTCGCTCTCATTGAGTCAGAAGCAACGACAGCTGCTTTTTCTCTCTTGTCCATCGCAACTGCTGCCTTCCAAATTCCTGCAAAGATAAACGCAAAAACTGCTGCGAAGCCTAGAACGTGAAATACTTCTATTTGTATGGATGTTGCTATCGCATCCTGATTTCTAACTGGATGCAAGAAGCTGTTGTCTGGAACAATTGATGTTTTAAATACTTTAGTTGTTGATGTGTTCATAAACTTTTCCTCTCATAAGTTCATTAGGTTATAGCTATTTTTTACAGTCAAATTGAAACGGGTAACATGATTTATGTCAGAAAATTTTATGAAATTACGTCACTTTTACACATCGTGACGGATTTGATAAATATAACTATATGTAAATATAAATCATTAATAAAATGTATTTATTGGAGGATTGAAATGAAGAATATTATACTAGCGACACTTTCTGTATTTCTTTTTGCAAGTTGCGAAAAGGTGACAGGGGAATTAGAAGTTTTAAAAACGACAACAGTTGATTCGAAAAGAGATGAAGTTACATTGAATGTAGGGACAAGCGATGCTGAGCTTAAGTTTAGGTCTAAAAGATCACTTACTCTTGAGGCACAGGGCAAGAAAATTAAGATTAAACTCAACAAGGGAACTAAGTTTCCAGAAGATGGTAATTTCTCATTTCCTGTAGACTCTCTTGGTGAGGACTTCGCTCTTGAAGGTTCGGTTGATAAAAATGTTGTATACGGTCAGGTGCTAAGCTCTTCTGAGGTTTGCTATGAATCGATACCTTACACAAGATGTTATAGAAACGGATGTCGAACTGTTTATAGGCAAGTTAGAGGTTACAGGAGAATAGACTATAGAATAAATACTGTGACCCAAACTTCAACTGTTGATATGGTTCAGGCCGGTGAGGTTGTTGCAATATTTAATTCAGATAATACAGATACAGTGAGAGATGTCATTAATTACGGTATGTGTAATGCTGGAAGATATGATTATCCATACCCAAGAAGATACTAAAGATATTAAAGATAATTAAGATAGGGGAGCCTTTGGCTCCCTTTTTTAGTACTTTGCCCAGTGAGGCTTATCGCAGTCTTTCTCTTCTAAATTAATCATATGTGCCACTTTTGAAAATAACTTCTGTCCTTCAAAGAAATCTTCTACATCATCAAGCCTTTGTTCTTGTTCATCATGAAGTGGAACTCCTTGAACTTCAAACTTGTAAAGACGATCATCTTTAGTCGCATCAATATGAATTGTATAGTAATGCATTAATCCTTTTTTTAAGTCTTCTCGCTCATTAGAATCAAGAAAGTATATATATTTAAACTCTGTTTCAGCTCCAAGGCTAGTCGAGACTATGTAAGTAATATCGTCCAATTCGCAACTAAATTTCATTATGACCTCACTTGTAAGAACATCTTATCTTATTCTATAGTATAATAAAGTTAGCGAGGTTTATAGATGAAAGTAAAATACTTAAATAATCAGGAAGACGAAAAGATGGATGATGAACAAAAGAAGGATACTCCTAGACGCATTATGGTTGGTGGTCAAAATAGAACGAAGCTCAACGACCAAGCATTTGAAGGGGATATCCTAATTGTCGCAAGTAAGCTTAAAAAGTATGTTAAAGAAAAGCATGGTCTTAGCACCTCGAATAATGTCATGGAAGCACTTTCAAGTATCGTGAGAATTGCTACAGATCGAGCTATTGATAATGCTAAGAGAGAAGGTCGTAAAACTCTTATGGATCGTGATCTCTAGGTGGATCATCTCTATTTAAAAGCGTTCGACAAGCGTTTTAAAATTATTGACGAGTCAATAGATCTCGAAGTTCTAGGTTCTCATCATAACGTGACTATTTATAGAGGCAACGATGTTGATAAAGTCGATAAAGATACCTATAAGAAATTAGAAACATTGGATATTCAGCCTCAATTTACTGAATCTCTTTTAAAAGTCTTTTCAAGCTTTTATTTCTTTATGCCTGACGGAAGAAACTTAAATGAATTCCTCCCTTCTTTCCTATGGCCTAGGTCCTGTAGAGTTGGAGAATCTTTAACCTTCTTTGGTGGGAGTTTTGATCCTTGGCACGAAGGCCATAGTGAATGTCTTAGGCAATGTCTGACACTAGAAGAGGGCGTCGTTATTATTCCGGACTATAGCCCTTGGAAAAGTAACGTCAAGCAGTCTGTATTCGATGAAATCTTAGAAATTACAAAGAAGACGAATAAGAAATTTATTATTTATCCAGGATTTTGGACTATGAAAGAAAGAAATCCGACGAGCTTATGGATTAGAAATGTTTCTCACCCTCATGTGAATTGGTTAATGGGGGATGATACTTTCTCAGGGCTCTTGAATTGGTTTGAAATTGATGATTTTCTCAAAAAAATAAATCGACTGTATGTCGTTCCGCGAATCGCTGATCAAAATAGCGCTGAATTTAGTAAAGTCATTGAGAGTGTTGTTGAAAGAGTCGACCTCGTTTTTCTTGAAAGGCATGAATTCCAGCATCTTTCCTCAACAAATCTGAGAACATCTTAATTACTTTAAGTAAAATCAGTGCCTTATAGGTTTGTCTTGGGCATTCTGACTTGGTATAAATATTCTATGTTAAAAGTGGCTTTCTTCTTAATCACAGCTTTTTCACTTTCTTTTTCAGCTTTAGCGGATAAGCCTAGGGTTGTACTCTTATCATCTCTAGAGACACCGCGAATCTGGTATCATTCATCAAGTTGGAAGATAGAAAAACCTTTGAGAAATATTTTTAAGAGA
>DDIK01000185.1:3422-3848 GCA_002338505.1 Bacteriovorax sp. UBA1852 | reverse complement strand
TTCAGGTTACTTAACTAGAAGATTAGTTGATGTAGCACAAGATTTAGTGGTCAGAGAAGTTGATTGCGAAACTAAGAGAGGAATTGAAATTAAATCAATTATCGAAGGAGGTGAAACTGTACTTGAGCTTAAAGACAGAGTCTTAGGTAGAGTCACAGCAAAAGAAGTTTCTTCAGCAGACGGAGCATTTAAGTTGCCTGCAAATACTGTAATTGATGAAGCTATTGCTCAAGAATTAGGAAATCACTCTATTGATACAATCTTTGTAAGATCGCCTATAACTTGTGATACAGCCTACGGAATCTGTTCAATGTGTTATGGAAGAGACTTAGGAAGAGGGAATCTTGTTGATCCTGGAGAAGCTGTAGGAATTGTTGCCGCTCAATCAATAGGTGAGCCTGGCACACAATTAACAATGAGAACTTT
>DDIK01000185.1:2890-3192 GCA_002338505.1 Bacteriovorax sp. UBA1852 | reverse complement strand
GGAGGTGCAGCCTCGAGGTCTTCTGAAGAAGATAAAGTTCAAATTAAATACGACGGTAGTGTCAAATACACAAATCTTAATTCACTTGTAAATAGAGAAAAGAAAAATGTATGTATATCAAGATCAGCTGAGATATCGGTATCGGATGAAAATGGTCAGGAGAAAGAAAGATACAAGGTTCCTTATGGAGCTATTATTTCTGTTAATGATGGAGACCAAGCCAAGGCAGGAGATATTATTGCATCTTGGGATCCACATACGAGACCTATAATTTCTGAAGTTGAAGGTAAAGTTAAATTATC
>DDIK01000185.1:2440-2598 GCA_002338505.1 Bacteriovorax sp. UBA1852 | reverse complement strand
CAAGTCTTGGATGTTTCTGAAAGATCCTCATCGGGTAAGGAGCTAAGTCCATCTGTAAGTATTATGGATGAAAAAGGAAAAGAAGTTACTTTGCCTGGAGGAAAGCACGCTGCTGTATATTCTCTCGAAGGTAACTCTATTCTTGGCTTGACAAATAA
>DDIK01000185.1:0-2083 GCA_002338505.1 Bacteriovorax sp. UBA1852 | reverse complement strand
GATATGTCTGGGGTGGTTTCTTGGGGTAAGGAAACCAAAGGAAAAAGAAGGTTAGTCATAACAAAAATGGATGGTAAGGAGGAAGTAACTTCAGAGACGCTTATTCCTAAAACAAGAAATATTAATGTTTTCGAAGGAGAGATGGTTAGCAAAGGGGATGTAGTAAGTGATGGACCTTTAAGTCCTCACGACATTCTTGCCCTTAAAGGAGTTGAGGAGCTCACCGATTATGTTGTAAACGAAATACAAGATGTTTATAGACTCCAAGGAGTTGAGATATCTGATAAACACATAGAAGTGATTTTGAGACAAATGCTAAGAAAAGTTGAGATTACTGATCCTGGCGATTCTGACTTTATTTTAGGTGAACAGGCCGAACTATCTGCAGTTGCTGAAAAAAATAAAACTCTTTCTGAAGATGGAAAAGCTTTAATTGAATTTGACAGAATTCTTCTTGGAATTACTAAGGCTTCACTAGCTACTGACTCATTCGTATCAGCTGCATCTTTCCAAGAAACAACAAGAGTTCTAACAGAAGCGGCTGTGACAGGCAAAATCGATAAGCTTAGAGGACTTAAGGAAAATGTAATTATTGGTAAATTAATTCCTGCTGGTACTGGTTTCTATGCTGAAAAAGATGAAATTGAGTCTAATTTGGAAATGGAGCTAGCCGAAGCTATGGAAGGAACAGAGATCTCTGAGGAATAATTAAATAATGTTTGACCTAGGCTATCTTCATATCTAAAATCGCACACCAAAATGGCTACTGTTAATCAATTAATAAAAAAACCGAGAAAGAGCAAATCTGCAAAGTCGGATGTTCCAGCTTTAAATAGATGTCCACAAAGGAGGGGCGTCTGCACTCGTGTTTATACTACGACTCCAAAGAAGCCTAATTCAGCTCTTAGAAAAGTTTGTAAAGTCAGATTGACATCAGGTTACGAAGTTATTTCTTATATTGGTGGAGAAGGTCACAACTTGCAAGAGCACTCTGTTGTTCTTCTAAGAGGCGGAAGAGTAAAAGACTTGCCCGGTGTTAGATACCATACCGTCAGAGGTACTCTTGATACTTCGGGAGTTGATGACAGAAAGCAAAGAAGATCTAAATACGGATCCAAAAAACCTAAATAATTCAAAAATATGCCAAGAAAAGGTCCAGTTCCTAAAAGAGACATACTTGCTGATCCAAAATTTAACAGCATTAAAGTTGCAAAGTTTATTAATCAGATTATGCAACGCGGAAAAAAAAGTGTTGCTGAGAAAATAATGTACTCTGCTTTAGATCAAATCTCTGCAAAATCTAAACAAGATCCTTTAAAAGTATTTGACGATGCTTTAGACCAAGTTGCTCCTCAAGTTGAAGTTAAATCCAGAAGAGTAGGTGGGGCGACTTATCAAGTTCCAATAGAAGTAAAGTCTTCCAGAAAAATGGCTCTTGCAATGAGATGGTTAGTGACCAGTGCGAAAAAAAGATCAGAAAAGAAAATGGCTGACAAGTTAGCTAACGAATTACTAGAAGCGTCAGACGGCAGGGGAGAAGCAGTCAAAAAAAGACAAGATACCCACAAAATGGCTGATGCAAATAAGGCATTTTCACATTTCAGATTTTAATAATATAAACATAATTTAAATATGAGCGGCAGAAAAGTTCCACTTAAACTATATAGAAACATCGGTATTTGTGCCCACGTAGATGCTGGAAAAACAACAACTACAGAAAGGGTTCTATATTACACAGGTATTTCTCACAAAATCGGAGAAGTCCATGATGGTGCTGCAACTATGGATTGGATGGAGCAGGAGCAAGAAAGAGGTATTACCATAACATCAGCTGCCACAACTTGCTTCTGGAAGGGAATGAAACAACAATTTGATGAACACCGAGTCAATATTATTGATACACCTGGCCACGTAGATTTTACTATTGAAGTTGAAAGATCATTGAGAGTATTGGATGGAGCAGTTGTTGTTTTCTGCGGCAGCTCAGGCGTTGAACCCCAGTCTGAAACAGTTTGGAGACAAGCAAATCGTTACAAGGTTCCTAGAATTGCATTCATCAACAAAATGGATAGAGCTGGAGCAA
>DDIK01000111.1 GCA_002338505.1 Bacteriovorax sp. UBA1852 | reverse complement strand
TTTTATGCTGAGACACCCTAGCGAATATGCAAAACTTCTTGGTGAATACATCGACACGCTTGGATTCAATGTTTGGCTTGTCAACACTGGTTGAACCGGTGGAGCATATGGCGTCGGTCAGAGATTCCCTCTTAACATAACAAGAAAAATAATTAGAGGAATTCAGGCTAATAAAGTTAACGACACTCCAACTGAAGCTGATCCAATTTTTGGTTTAGAAGTTCCACTTGAGCTTGAAGGTGTTCCCGCAAATATACTTAAGCCACAAGATTCATGGGCCGATGGTAGTGCTTACGAGAAAAAGGCAAAGGAACTAGCTGAAAGCTTTCATACGCAAATGAAGAACTTTGGTGATTTTTATAACGAAAACAGAAGTGGTGCTCCAACCCACAATGGATAATCCTAGGGCCGCGTAAGCGGCCTTATTTATTTTATGAACTACGACTATTTAAAAGCATTACATATTATCTTTGTTGTAACCTGGTTTGCAGGACTCTTCTATATTGTAAGACTCTTTATCTATCACGTTGAAGCTCAAGAAAAGTCTGAAACAGAGAAGAAAGTTTTAAGTGATCAATTTAAAATTATGCAAAAAAGGCTATGGTATGGAATCACTTGGCCTAGTGCCATTGTTACTCTTCTCTTTGGTATGTCCCTAATTCACCAATTCTTTCCAATTACTGAACACTCTTGGTTGGTCGCAAAAGTCATTTTTCTTATTGGCCTATACTCCTACCACTTTTATTGCCATAAGATATTTAAACAACTTCAAAATGATGTTTTTAAGTATTCATCAAATTGGCTTAGAGTTTGGAATGAAGTTGCGACGATATTTCTCTTTGCGATCGTTTTTCTTGTAAAGCTCAAAGATATTATGGATATGGGTAAGGGGCTGATTTTCCTTATCGCTTTTAGCATCATATTGATGATTGCTATAAAAACCTATAAGCGCATCAGAAAAGTATAGGTTTAAGACCTGCAAACGACTAGAATTACATAACTTATTCCATTAAAATGTAACAAATAAAGCGAACTACACACTTAGCTACAACAAGGTTGGTTCAAATGACAAAATTAAAGTATTTCTTAGTTTTTCTAACCCTAATCATAACGGTGAACGCAATGGACATTTTTAACTTCTTTAGAAAGAGTGAAAACACAGAGACTCAAGATACAATTGGCTCTCACTTAAAAAAAGTAAATCCAAGTAAAACTAACTGGAAAGAAAAGACTGATGAATATTGGAAAGAAAGTATGACTCCCCTTCAATATAATGTCACAAGACATGAAGGTACAGAGAGAGCATTTAGTGGAAAATACTGGGACGAAAAACGACCAGGTGTCTATCACTGTTCAGGCTGTGGTCACGAACTCTTTAAGAGTGATACGAAATTTAAATCAGGTACTGGATGGCCCAGCTTCTATGATGTCGTGACCAAAGAAAATATTACCTTAAAAACAGATAAGCGATTTGGAATGACTAGAACTGAAGCCTCATGTGCTAGATGCGGGGCACACTTAGGACATGTATTTGAAGATGGACCTAAGCCTACAGGACTTCGCTACTGTATTAATTCAGTGTCTCTCGTTCACAGTGAAGACATTGAAACCAAGGCAGAATAATCATGCAAAAAATTATTCGCGGTGGACTCTATCAACACTACAAAGGCATGAACTATAAACTCATCGATATTGTAAGACATAGTGAGACTTTAGAAGAACTAGTCTACTATGAATGCCTCTATGAAAATGACCTTGGAAAGTTATGGGTGAGACCTAAAGACATGTTCTTTGAAAACGTCACCATAGATGGAAAAGTCATCCCCAGATTTAAATATATTGGTGATCAAAAAGGTAATAGCAGGCTTTAAAGGCCAATAAGGATAATCACGTGAAAAAGCATCTCGTAAAAGTGATCATTGCAATCATTGCATCGATCTTAGCATTTCTTTTCTTTAACTTTGATCTTCACCAACAATTAACGCTCGAGGCGATTAAAAGTAATCAAGAAAAGTTTCAACAATTCTATCGTGAAAATTCACTGCAAACCACTCTCGCCTATTTTGGAATCTATGTCTTAACTACCGCACTCTCTCTTCCAGGAGCAGCCATACTCACTCTTCTTGGTGGAGCTATTTTTGGTCTACTTAAAGGCGTGATCATAGTTTCTTTTGCTAGTACTATTGGCGCAACTCTGGCCTTCTTAGGTTCTCGCTTCATCTTAAGAGATTGGGTTCAAGAAAAATTCTCAGATAAGCTTAAAACTATTAATGATGGAGTTGAGAGAGAGGGAGCATTTTATCTCTTTAGTTTAAGATTATTGCCAATTTTTCCATTCTTTCTCATTAACCTTGTCATGGGCCTAACTCCCATTAAAACTGTAACATACTTCTTTATTTCACAAGTTGGAATGTTACTTGGAACAATTGTTTATGTGAACGCTGGAGTTGAGCTTTCAAAAATAGACTCATTGAAGTCAATCGTTTCACCTTCTCTACTTTTTACATTTGTTGCCTTAGCATTTATTCCTTTTATCGCTCGCTTTATTATTGATTTTCTAAAAGCAAAGAAAGTTTATAAGAATTTTAAAAGACCAAAGAAGTATGACTACAATATGGTCGCTATCGGAGGCGGAGCTGCTGGACTTGTTACTTCATATATTGGTGCCGTTACAAAAGCAAAGGTTGCTCTCATCGAAAAAAATAAGATGGGTGGTGATTGTCTTAATACAGGATGTGTTCCTTCTAAGGCCATTATAAAGAGTGCTAAGGTTGTTCACCAGTCCAAGAACTCAAAGAAATACGGGATTGAAAAAATAGATGTAACTTTTAATTTTAAAGATATTATGAAGCGTATTCACGAAGTTATTGCCAAGATAGAGCCACATGATTCAGTGGAGAGATACACGGAGCTTGGAGTAGATTGCTTACAAGGAAAAGCGAAAATACTTTCACCTTGGGAAATTGAAATCAATGGTAAAGTCATCACAACAAAGAACATCACTATTGCAACTGGAGCGAGTCCTTTTGTACCTCCAATAAAAGGTATTAAAGATATTGATATTCTCGTCAGTGAAAACCTCTGGGAAATAGAAGAGCTCCCAAAGAGACTTGTTGTTCTTGGTGGCGGTCCCATTGGTCTTGAGATGGCGCAATCATTTGCGAGACTGGGCTCAGAAGTTAGTCTCGTTGAAATGTCTGAGCGAGTTATGATGAAAGAAGATCCTGAAGTTTCTGAGCTGATAGAAAAGAGACTTAAGGCAGAAGGGGTTAATATTTTAACTGGTCACCGTGCGATTGAATTTATTAAAGGTGAAAAAGAGAATACACTTATTCTTGAGATAAATAACAACGAAGAAGACTCGAAGGTTGAACTCGCCTTTGATCAAGTACTTGTAGCCGTAGGAAGAAAAGCGAATACAAAGGGATTTGGCCTAGAGGAAATCGGAGTTGAGCTTCGGTCAAATGGGACAATTAATACTAATATATATCTTCAATCAAACTTTCCTAATATCTTTGCCTGTGGTGATGTAGCAGGTCCATACCAACTGACTCACACAGCGGCTCACCAAGCTTGGTTCTGTGCCGTGAATGGTCTCTTTGGACGCTTTAAGAAGTTTAAGGTTGATTACAGTGTTATCCCATGGGCAACATATACAGACCCTGAGGTTGCAACTGTTGGGAAAAATGAAGTCGCCTGTAAAGAAGAAGGTATTGAATACGAAGTGACGACATATGGTATTGATGATCTTGATAGGGCCATTGCAGACAGTGAAGATGAAGGATTTGTAAAAGTTCTCACGAAACCCGGTTCAGATAAAATTATAGGTGCCACAATTGTCGGTCAACATGCATCAGATCTCTTGATTGAATTTATCGCAGCAATGAAACATGGATTTGGATTAGAAAAAATTCTAGGAACAATTCACACTTATCCAACAATGGGCGAAGCAAATAAATATCTAGCTGGTGAATGGAAAAAGGCAAGAACGCCTGAGAAACTTTTAAGATTCGTAAAAAAATATCACGATTTTAATAGAGGATAAGAAATGCGCCCTGTAAAAGGGCGCAAGAAATTATAGGCCTAAGTGCTTTTCTAAATCGTCTCTTCCACCAATGTGCTTACCATCGATGTAAATTTGAGGAACTTTTGTTTTTCCAGTTACAGCAAAGAGAGTCTTATTACTTGCATCTTTTCCAAGTACGATTTCATCATACTTCTCTCCTCTCTCCTTAAAAATTTCCTTTGCTCTTGCGCAATGTGGACATCCAGGTCTAGTAAAGAGAGTAATTGACTGAGGAGCCTTAGCATCTTTGTTAAGATAGTTAAGCATTGTATCTGCATCACTAACTTCAAATGGATCACCAGGCTTATCTGGTTCAATGAATGCCTTTTCAACAACTCCATCATTAACAACCATTGAATAGCGCCAAGTTCTCTTACCAAAGCCAATATCTGATTTATCAACGATCAGTCCTATGCCTTCACTAAAGTCACCATTTCCATCAGCAAGATAGTCAATGCCATCAGCATCTTGATCATTCATCCATGCCGACATAACAAATGCATCATTCACAGAGAGAACGTAAATTGCATCGACACCTTCTTTTTTAATAGATGCAGATAACTCGTTATATCTTGGTAAGTGAGTAGATGAACATGTTGGGGTGTATGCTCCAGGAAGAGCAAAGATAACAACTTTCTTGCCCTTAAAAACATCATCATATCCATATTCTTTTAATGTCCCATCTTCAAATTTTTTAAAAGATGATTTTGGTACTGCTTTTCCTTCAATATTTTCAAAGCTCATAAAAACCTCCGTAGCTTTATTTGTTAATATATATTCGCTCTATTGCAGACAAAAATACAATTGATTCTATCAATCGATTGAAAGATCATCTCTATTAAAGGTAAGTAACTGATTTTAATCGTGTTAATCCACTGTAATCTTCGGCAAACCAATATCATACTTAATTGATACAGTTCTAAAGACAAATGTAAGAGAGGTCGTTATCAAAATACATAGTCCTTGATCAATACCTAAGAGATTAAGTCCTAAATAGGTCAAAGAAGCAAAGGCCGCCACTGTTGCATAGAGTTCTCTCTTATAAAGAATAGAAACTTCCTGACTAAAAAGTGAGCGAATAATACCACCCAAAACAGCTGTAATAACCCCCATGACAAAGGCTACAATATAGAGATGATCAAAGCTTAATGTCTTATGGACACCTATAATTGCATAGAAAGACAACCCAATAGTATCAAGTGCAAAGAGAAGCTTTCCAAGCTTTAAAAGATAACTTTGAGTAAGGAAAACCAGAGGACCTGAACCTAGTGCAATATAGAGATATGTAGGATCACTAATCCAAAAGACCGGAATACCAAGAACAATATCTCTCAGAGTTCCTCCTCCCATAGAAGTAATCGCTGCTAGAAAAATCATTCCAAAGAGATCCATTTCAATCTCTGCTGCGATAAATGCCCCAGTTAAAGCTAGAGCAAGAGTTCCAAAATAATCGATGTACTGAAGGTAAAAAAGCACTCTTAATCTCTTTTAATATTGAGTTTATCAATTCTATACGAATCAAATATGTGCTTATCTGGAGTATTACTATAAAGCTTTAGTCCGTTTTTCTTTCGATGTTCATTAAGATAACTGACATAGCAATCATCAAAATCTGTTATTGCTTCTGTAAAATCACCTTGTACATCAAATGCATATCTCTCAGCTCTATAAGCATGGCGATCCTGACTGCTTTTCTTAGCTTTCCACACATCATTCATTATAGATGACTCATACTCACTTAATTCTTTCATCGGTTCGACATCAAGTCCGAAGAGTTTTTGAAATTCTTTAAAGCTTCTATAATAGACCATATCAACTTCGTACTCTTGAGGAATCAATTCGTCCAGAGCATGAGTTGCCTCATGAACAAAGAAATGGGCCGCGAGACCTAGTTCGTCATTGAAGCTTAAAAATATAGTCGGCACTTCAGTCGTAAAATCATATAGTGCAGCCGTCTTGTGAGAAAGACCTCTTTTTTGTCTTATGTAGCTTGTGAGGTTAACAATTTTAAGCCTATTATGAGATATCATTTCTTTAATTGTTGAAACAATTTCTCTTGCACTCTCCACTTCTGATACGAGTGAAAAAAGTTCATCTAGGGTATATTGTTTTTTATTCAAATTATAATTTTCGCCATTTCTAGATATCGAACAATTCGAAACTGGCTCACTGATAGGATCCAATCTTCGCCTATAGTTTGGATTATGATCAAAATCTCCGCCAAAGATAGGTCCTGAAAATTGAGCACTGGAGTTAAAGAAGATAAATAGAGAGCATAAAATAATTTTTTTCATATCTTCTATTTATCATAAAAAGAGATAAGAGTTTGGAATCATTGTAGTATTTTCATGCCTCGTTCTTAATGAAGCTCAGAAAGTCTCGTAAAAAGGTCCTCAATCTTTTGATTGATTTCACCTAGTAATTTAGACTTCTCTTCAATGACAGAAGTATTTCCCTTTAAAGAAGCTTCTTCGATCTCACCTTCGACAACTTTCACGTAATCCTCAAGAGTCTCAATCTGCTTTTCGGCCTCTTCTATTTCGATAGCAATCTTTTGGTCATTTTGAGATTTTTGAGTTTTATGTGATGACTTATCTTCAACAAAGAATTCATCTTCTTCTTTTTCTTCTTCAGACTCCCAGCCTACTTTCTCTAAGAACTCATCGTAACTTCCATCAAAGTACTCCGCGCCTTCTTTTCGAAAAATGATCAGCTTATTAACACATCTTCTTAGAAACTCTTCATTGTGGGTAACAACTAAAAGTCCTCCATCGTAAGTCTCACATGCCTGCATAAGTGACTCAACAGACTCGATGTCTAGGTGGTTGGTGGGCTCATCTAGAAAGAGTAAATTAGTTTTACGCGTAAGAATCTTTCCAAGTAGTACTCGGGCCTTCTCGCCACCGGAGAGAACCTTTATCTTCTTTTCAGCATCATCACCAGTAAAGAGCATGGTTCCGCATATCCCTCTCACTTTTGTTGTTGAAAGTGTCTCATCTTCTTCATAAATTTCTTGTATAATTGTATTATCAGGATGAAGTCTTTGAACGTTGGTCTGACCAAAGTGACCAAGGACTAATGACGGATGCTCCCAAACTTCACCCGCTGTTTTTTGATGAACATCAGCTAAGACATTCATGAGAGTCGACTTTCCTTTTCCGTTTTTTCCGATGATTCCAATGCGGTCACTTTTACCAATCGTAAAACTCAAATTAGAAAAGAGTTCCTCTTTTTTTGGAAAACCAAAGCTCACACCCTTAACATCCATAATCACTTTCGCAGGACATTCTTTGTGAGCAAAATCAAAACTTAAATCCTTTGAACTTTCTAAAGCGTCGTATCTCTCCATCTTTTCAATCATTTTTAATTTTGATTGAGCTTGTGATGCTCCCCTAGCTTTTGCTCGGAACTTATCAACGTAGTCCATCATCTGTTGAATCTTCTTTTCTTGATTGGCCCGAGTTTGCTCGTGAATTCTCTCTTCTTCTTGTATCTGGCCATAGTATTTAGAAGTTGGGCCTTTTATTTTTTTTACATTTCGCCTATTGATCCCCATTGTATGTGTCACTACACTATCCATGAATTCTCTATCGTGGGTTACAATGACGACTTCACCATCAAAAGAAGTGAGAAATGAGCGAAGCCATCTCAGTGAAACAATATCAAGATAGTTTGTTGGCTCATCAAGAAGTAAGCAATTTGGCTCAGTTAATAGAGTCTTCACCAAATTAATTCTGATCTGATAACCACCTGAAAATGAGTGAGGATCTTTTTGAAGATCGGCCTTAGAAAAGCCTAATCCAAAGAGAAATTTCTCAGCTCTATACTCTTCGTAGCGGTAATCTTCATCAAGTGCCGTCATACACTCTTCAATTACTGTTGTTTTTGAGAAGCTAATATGCTGACGCAAAGTGCCCAATCTATATGATTTTGGTACTTTATAGTCTCCGCTATCATAGGATTCTTCACCAAGCATAATTTTAAATAAAGTTGATTTACCAGTACCGTTTCGGCCCACTAAACCAATCCTCTCACCCGAGTTAATTGAAAAAGTTACATCCTCAAATAGAGTTCTGTCAGCATATGATTTGGAAAGGTTCACAACTTGAATCATTAGTAGTCATCCTAAGGTTTCTGGATTATATTTCACTGATACTAACATTTTTGAGGAATATCATGAACAATTTTTCTAAATTAAAGAACATCGCAGTCGTTGCGCACGTTGACCACGGAAAAACCACAATGGTTGATGAATTATTAAAGCAATCAAATACATTTGATGCAAGAGCAGAAGTTGAAGATAGAGTCATGGACTCTGGTGAACTTGAAAGAGAGCGTGGTATTACAAT
>DDIK01000033.1 GCA_002338505.1 Bacteriovorax sp. UBA1852 | reverse complement strand
CAATGAAACTTCTACAAAGTTCTCTAATATTTTCTTATTTTATTTCTTTACCATGATTTTCTTAGAGGCCACTGTTGGGAGAGTTTATCTCTACTCGATTCCCAATATCTGCGTCATCCTTTATTCTCTCTATCACTTTCTTGTGGAGTCATCTCGTTGGGAAAGAGAATTTAGAAGATACTCGGAAAGAATGTTTTCAGGTGTTATTGTTGAAAAGTTCTTTACTCTACTTAATTATACGCCGCAGAGGCTTCGAGCAACTTTGCTCTTTGCTTTTATACTAATCTTTATGGTCTTTGATATTTTTGCAAGTTTCACCGAGAATTTTGAAATTTCAAAGAAGGTGTCTGCAAATCTTTTTAAAAAACAAATCGAAAACGTCGAAGCTGGAGATGGTGCCGATAGCAATATCCCTGAAGCTTATAAAGAACAATTTTCCTTGAAATCAATATCCTCAGACCAAGAATATGTTGCTAATGAACAAAACCTTGAAGAAAAGATTGTTGATGAGGTTGTTGAGTGGATGGATGATACATCAGATGAGCATTCATTAGTCGTATATGGTGATAAGGGGGTTGGAAAGACAACTCTCTTAAAGAAGGTTTCAAGTCTTTTGGTCGAGAAGTCACAGGTTGATGTTAAGTATGTAAAAATGCCTTCTAAGATTTTACTTAAAGATGAAATCAATGATTTCATGAAGACTATATTTCCTGATGTTGAATATGGTGAAGACTTTAGCATTTATGACATTGATAAAACTTTGGAGCATAAAACTATTATCATTATTGATGAGTGTCAGAATGTCTTTCTTTCTAAAACCGGTGGGTTTGATGCTTATTATGAACTTATTAATATCATCAATTTAAATACGCAGAATATTTTCTGGCTTGTTTCCTTTAATAAATATAGTTGGCTCTATCTTGATCGTGCTTTTGGGAGAAATCAATTTTTTCGAAATGTGTTTGAACTTGGTGGATGGACAGATGCAAAGATTAAAGAGCTCATTATGAAAAGACATGAGAAGTCTGAATATAAGCTTTCTTATGACCTGTTGATTTCCGCTACGAGGTCACAAGATGAAATTGATAAATACGCATCTGTCGAATCAAAGTTCTTTAAACTGCTCTGGGAACTATCTCGAGGTAACCCTCGAACGGCTCTTCACTTATGGCTAACGGCACTATCACGTCGCTCTAAAAAGGTCTTTAACGTAAATATTCCTAAGGAGTTTGAACTCGAGGGATTAGAAAAGGTCCCAGATGAATTACTCTTTGTAATATCTCATATCTTGAAACACGAGAATCTATCTTCTCTAGAGATTGAAGAGACAACAAACTTGCAAAAAGGTCTTGTTAGAAATGCGATCAAATTAGCACTAGAAAAGGGCTATGTTTTTAAGGATGATCGTCATCGCTATATGATAGAAATTACTAAACAATATGGACTTATAAAGTTTTTAAGACTAAAGAATTTTATTTATGGAAACTAATAACGATATCTCTTTACTTATTTTTGACTTCTTTAAACTAGATAAAATAATTCTTTTTATTTTTCTTATATGCTGTATTTTCGTTGTTGTTAAAGTTGTTAGTGCATGGTCAGAAAAGCTCCAACATAAACTTTCAGGAAAGAGACTCGTTATTCTTCAAATTACGACTGTCTTCTCTTTTGTGACATATCTCTTTGGCTTTTTGGGTATTTTCTATTATGTTTTTCAGCCTTCTAAAGAGCTCTTGGTCGCTGTTGGTGGTTCTGCTGCTGTTGCCTTTGGTTTCGCTTTAAAAGACCTTGTAGGCTCTATGATTGCAGGCTTTATTCTTCTCTTTGATCGTCCATTTCAAGTAGGTGACAGAGTGAGCTTTGCAGATGTGTACGGTGAAATTAAAAGCATCGGCCTTCGATCAGTTCGTTTAAATACACTTGATGATAATCTTGTCACCATACCAAATTCAAAGTTTTTAACAGATGTCGTCTCTAGTGGAAATAGTGGTGCACTTGACATGATGGTCGTGATTCCCTTTCACTTCTCGATTTATCAAGATCTTAAAGAGGTGAGGAATCTTCTTTATGAAGTTGTGATTACTAGTCGCTTTGTTTATTTAGAAAAGTCTGTTTCCATTGTTTTTGAAGAGGTCGCTATGGCAAATAATTTTATTATTAAGGCGAATGTAAAAGCTTACGTCATTGACGTAAAATATGAGAAGTCGTTCTTATCTGATGTAACGACTCGAGGCAATCAAGTCTTAAATGACAATAGAATTCTACGTCCGAGTACTCTTCAGTCTTCACCAATTTCATCATAAGTATAGAGAACTGGACAAACAGGACTCTCACTTGCTCCTTCAAGAGGAATTGGAAACGCACTCAGGAAATAGACTCCTTCTGGAACGTTGTTGAGATCAAGGCATTCCATAATAAGAGCACTTTGAAAAAGCGTGTTATGAATAGGTCTTTCACTACCTCCTGGATTATAGTCGCTGGATTTCCAGCTAGTACCATAGAGTTCAATTCCATTCTCAACCAAGTAAGTAGCGGCTTCTTGTTCTAGAATTAAGACGTAATTGGGATCATGCAGTTTCTCATTGTTTAAAGGAATACTTTTTAACGTTATAATGAGTCTCTTTGGGATTGATTTTCTTTTTGTCACTCTTTGTAGTGCACTTAAGATTTGATCTTTCGTTATACGCCATATTTTTATGGAACTATTGGTCTCTAGAGTTTTAAAGTGATCTCCCTCTAGTCTTAGAACTACTGTTCTTCCATAAAAGTGAGAGATTCTTTCTTGGCTAAAATAATGTTCAATTGTCGGTGCACCATTGCTTGTATGTGCTGATGTCTCGATATGTGGTAAACTATGTGGCTTTAGAGTGTAGGAAGAGTAGTTTACAGGTGGTGATTCACTCGATGATTCATCTTTTTGATAAATAGTACTCCTCTGATATGGATGGCCTTCTCCCCACATACCTTTGAAGCTCTCTCTTATTATTGGGCTTATAATATATGGCATCAAAATCTCCTTTTCTTTAAAGTACTTTGAATCAACTTATTTGCAAAATAACATTTTCACGTTAGAATTCTTTAAAATCAAATTGTGAGGTTCTTATGAATGATGACTTAATTGGCTCATGGGTCGAGATATCGCTAAGTAATGGAAAAAACTGGGTTGGAAAAATAGAGGAGTGGGATGAAGATGCTATTTTCATAAGTAACGGTTTTGCCTTCGGTCATTCTGACCACAAAGGTGCAGAATGTACAAATGGTGAAGCGTCTCAAGTCGTTCCTACAGATAAGAGGGAATTCTTCGTAGAATAAAGAATAATTTCGTGATTTCAGTCGCTTGGATTGTTCTTTTCGTAAATAAATAATTGTTATTCTCTTAAAGATTCAAATCTTCATTACCGAAAAGCTCTAGGTATTCATTAGGAGTTTATATGAAGTTTTGGAAAGGTCTATCTCTTAAGCAAAAGTCAGTTCTATCTTTAGGAATTGTGCTGACACTAATGGTTTCTTCAGTAGTGTTCACTTTTATTTCTACAAATAAAGTAGCTCATGAGTTTGAACCAATCATTCATGGAGATCTGGAGTTTCGGTCAGATCTTGCCGAGCTTAAGTCTGGAATGCTAATGGCAAGACGGCATGAAAAAGACTTTCTACTCAGAGGAGATGAGAAATATTTAAAAAGACATAAAGACACTATCGCGAGTCTCGATAGTCTTCTTATTAAAATGTCCAAAAATGGAAATATGCTCTCAAAGGAAAATGAAGAAAGCCTTAAAAAGTCTCTAAACCAATACTCTCAAGGGTTTGAGAAAGTTGTACAGAATATTAGTAGCGAGGGTGACTCTAAAAGCGGTATAAGAGGTGACATCAGAAGTACTTCACATGAAATAGAGAAAACAATAAGTAAGTATAATCTTAGTCCCGTTGTGACAGTTGAGCTTCTCATGCTCAGAAGACATGAGAAAGATTATCTCTTAAGAAGAACAGAGAAATACTTAAATAAAGTGAATAACCGCTTGGATACACTTGTCTCTACAGTCAAAAACCTAAATGGTTCAGACAATGACAAGGCCATAGCTGCTATCTCCGGACTAGCGAATCAATATAGAACTCAATTTAAGAGTTTATACGATAATTATAATACACGCTTAGAAATCATTAGCTCATTTCGAAGTAGTATTCATACCATTGAAAAAATAACTAATGATTACATTCAAAAAATTTCTGTTGTTGTAGAGCAAAGACTTCAAGATATGTTAGCTCTTAAGAAAGACACGGCCCTGACAAATTTCTTCGTTTCAGTTGGAGGCGTATTAGTTCTAATTTTTGTCGCTTTTTACTACGTAAATTTAGCTGGTGAATTGAGGAAGATTTCATCTCTTTTAAAAGAGACATCTGTTAAAACTCTCGATATCTCTGAAGATTTAAGAGGCAGCGCTTCTAAGCTCTCAAGTTCGGTTGCCCAAGAATCAGCAGCAGTTATTGAAACTGTTTCAACTCTTGATGAGTTAAAAGAGATGATGAAGAGAAGTGTTGATAATGCGAATTTCTCAGAAACAAAGAGTAACGAAAGTCATACTATTGCAACGGATGGTAAGTCAGCGGTTGCAGAGGTTGTTAAAGCCATCAATGAGATCTCTGAGTGTAATGTAAATATTACGAATCAAATGGAGACGACATCTAAAGAGTTTACTGAAATCGTAGACGTCATTAAAGAAATTTCAAATAAGACAGATGTAATCAATGATATTGTATTTCAAACGAAATTACTCTCATTTAACGCCTCTGTCGAAGCTGCTAGGGCAGGAGAGCATGGTAAGGGATTCGCGGTTGTCGCTGAAGAAGTTGGAAATCTTGCTCAGATGTCTGGGAAGGCCGCAAAAGAGATTGAAGATATGATTATATCTAGTATTTCAAAAGTTGATACGATTGTATCAAGCTCTAATCAAAATGTTGGAAAGCTCGTAGAGACGGCAAAGAATAAAACAGAATACGGTGTGACGACAGCTCAAAAGTGTAACACTGTACTAGATCAAGTTGTTTCAAATGTTGCCCATGTTAAAGACTTAATGAAAGAGATTTCATCTGCTGCAGCTGAGCAAGCAACAGGAATTCAAAACATTTCTGAGGCGATGAGTGAACTTGATCAATCAACACATATGAATTCTTCTATTGCTTCAACAACATCAGATAGTTCTGAAAATATTAATCATGAAGCAGGATCTCTTAAAGGGATCGTTACAAGACTAGAGACAATTGTTAGTGGATCGCATGAGGATTCAAAGGGACTTAAAATAAGTAAAGAAAAGAAGATTATTCCTAATGCTAATAAAGATATTATTGATAACGTTAAGAAGGCTTCTTAGGGATTAGCGTACCAACAACGAGGCCTGTCTTCTTTAGATAAGCCAGCGATGAGAGTGTCGAATCGACACTGTGGAGTAGGATAGCTCATATAAGTCTCGTCTACTTCACTTAGGTCAGGAGTTGATTGACTTGGATGACTATGACCCCAGTTATTTGCGAGAAATTTGCCGACATTATCAATAGCTTTAAGCGCTCTTTGGTCAATGTTTTTAGGATCAAAAATCTTTAGAGATCTCTTAAGACAGTGGTTTGTTGCAAAATAATCAGCCTGGCCCTCGGCTGCAATATAGTCTCTCTCATTTTTTAAAGGAGCTCCTCCATAGAGGTGGCCTAATTCATGACAAATAATAAGAACTAGTGCATCTCTATCAATTTCTCTTCTATGTGCCATTCCTCTAAATATTAACACCTGAGCAGTTTCCCATCTTCTGGCAAGGGCATGGTCTGCAGTGGGATTATTCCAGCCAGCGTACATGAGTAATTTTTCATCAAAGTTATTTGCATAATCGATGAATTCTTTTTCCATTGTTTTAACAATTCGCTTAAAAGCTCTCTTTTTTATAACAGGATTCTTTGTTGTACGAGAAGTTTCAGTTGACTCATAAAAGAATGAGGCACTGACTTGGGCTTGAAAAGTAAGAATTATTATGAGCTGTTTCATACTACTTAAGTTTTATCCCTGTGGTTTCAATGATAATCATTCCTTCTTTGTATAGCATACCAATTGCTGCCTTAAATGACTTCTTACTCATTTGCAGATTGTGCTTAATTTCTTCTGGAGAGCTTTTATCATTAAGATAGGACTTGCCATCATTGTCTTTAAGAAAATTTAAAACCGTTATCTTGGCGTCTTCAAGTTTGGAAACTCCAAGTCTTTGAAGACTGATATCAATAAGACCATCATCTCTAATCTTTTTGACTATTCCTTGGGCCTTATCTTTAATTCTCACTTTAGAAAATATTTCGTTATGATAAATCATTCCAATGTATTTCTTATTAATGATAACTCTAAAGCCCAGATCTGATTGATGAACAAGCTCAACCTCTACAGTATCTCTCTCTTTTATATCTTTATCATCAGCTTCAATATATTTTCCAAGCTTTGTTGTTCCGTAAATTCTATTTGTCTCATCTTCTAAACAAACTCTGACAATATGATCTTCATGATTTCTAACTTTAAGTTTTTGCTCATTACCTGGAACAAGTAGATCCTTATCAATACCCCAGTCAAAAAAAGCACCAAACTCTTGAGTTTCAACAACTCTTAAAAGCGCATATTCACCAACTTGAGCATAGGGAGTCTCAGTCGTCGCAATGATATCTCCTTGAGTGTTGAGATATACAAAGACGTTAATTGATGCTCCAACTTCAAGATCTCGTTTAGCAAAAGAGCTCGGTAAGAATACTTCCTGACCATCTTCAGACTTTAGGATAAGTCCTCTTCCAGTATCTTGATCAATTGTTAATGTATTCATTTTACCAATGCTAAGCATAATTATCTCCCTTGAACTTACTTTATAACCAAATTGCACCTCTTTTGACTATCACATTTATGAAAGCGTAAAATATTAACAAATCAGGACTTATAATGAATTTGAATCCATTTAACAGGAAGATTGGCCTTGCTCTAGGAGGAGGTGCTGCAAAGGGCATTGCTCATATTGGGGTGCTCAAGAGGCTCAAACACTCTGATATAAGTGTTGATTTTATCTCTGGGACAAGTGCAGGTGCTATTGTTGCTAGTTATTTTGCTTTTGGTAAGAAGCTCGAAAACCTCAATGAATTAGCAAACCTCTTAAGAGCTCAGGCCGTTTTGAACTTTAAAATGGGCAAACTGGGTCTTATGTCTACTGATAAGCTTCGCGATTATCTAAAAAATGATTTAGGTGATGTAAATATTGAAGATGCTAAAATTCCCTTGGCAATTTGCACAACGGATGTAAACACGGGAGAGACTATTCATTTTACTTCTGGTCCACTCATTCCTGCTATTTGTGCTTCTGCAGCAGTACCTGGACTTGTTCAACCGGTTGAGATTGATGGAAGGCTTCTTGTTGATGGTGGCATTTCTAATAATGTTCCGATTGATATTCTCACTGAAATGGGAGCAGGTATTACGATCGGAGTAGACCTTAATGGGGTTAAGAATTACCCTGAAGTTGATAGCCTCTTTGACGTTATCACAAACTCTATGGATATCGCTATTGATCTTAGAACGCGCGATCAGCTTAAGAGAGCAGATGTTGTTATTCCGCTAGATCTTAGTGCATTCAGTAGGTTAGATAATAAAGATAGTTTTAAGGATGTTATCAAGGCTGGAGAAGACGGGGCGAAGGATAAACTTTTCTCTTTAAAGCAAAATAGGGCGTTTCATTTGCTCTATTATGTAAGAAACCTCATCATTGAGGCCATTCCCTTTAAGCTGCGCTGGCCATTTTCTAACTAGGCAGGATAAAATAATTTAACACAAATAAGTGAGGTACTTGTGAAGATTCTATTAATGCTTATATTCATGTCTTTATCTAACGTTACAATGGCACATTGTGGGGCCTGTGGATTGGGTTCATCTGAAGATCATAAGGCAAATGATGAGAGCTATGAGCATCATGATGAAGAGTATGAACAAGTACTCAATGAAAAAAGAGAACAAGAGCAGGACGAGCAAGAAGAAAAAGAAGAAGACAGAGAAGAAGATAGTTACTCTGAAGATGAGTAAATAAATACACACTACTGTAATCTTTTTATATCTTTTAATACGTTCAAGATAAACTCTGGTATATAAGAGCAAATAACCAATAGGAAGCTCTATGACTAAACAGTTTATCGATTACAATATTAGCGAAAATATTCTTAATGCCTTAGGAGAAATGGACTTTTCAGTGCCTACTGAAATTCAAGATAAGTCCATATCAGTTCTTTTAGAGAGTAATAAAGACTTCGTCGGTCAAGCACAAACCGGAACCGGCAAGACTGCAGCCTTTGTCGTTCCTCTATTAGAAAAAATTAATGAGAAGAAACAAGTCACTCAAGCTTTGATTCTTGCGCCTACTAGAGAGTTGGCCATGCAGGTCGAAGAAGAGATCAAGAAGATTGGCAAGCACACAAAAATTAAGTCAACTTGTGTGTATGGTGGGACAGCCTATGAAGGACAACTTCAAGCTCTTCGCGGACAGCCACATATTGTTGTTGGAACTCCAGGGAGAGTTCTAGATTTACTAGGGAAGAGGAAAATAAAGCTCAGTAGTGCTAATTTCTGCGTTCTTGATGAAGCGGATGAAATGCTCACAATGGGTTTTCTCGAGGACGTTCAAGAAATTCTTTCTTTTTTTACAAATGAGCGCCAGCTCATCATGTTTTCTGCGACAATGCCTCGGCCAATTGTTTCTATGATTGATCGAGAATTCAAAAATCCTACCAAAGTTCATATCGAAAAGAAGACCATGAGTAATTCAGATATAGAGCAGAAGTACTTTGTTGTTCGAGACAAGCATCTTAAGGAAGGCCTTTCTCGTTTAATAGATGATGCTCATAATGTTTATGGCATAGTCTTTTGCAGAACAAAGATTGAAACCCGTGAGGTTGCAGATGATCTTAAGCGAAGAGGTCATTTAGTAGAAGTCTTAAATGGGGACATGGGCCAGACAGAAAGAGATCTGGCGATGAAGAACTTTCGCTCAAAGAAAGTAAACCTGCTTGTTTGCACGGATGTCGCTGCTCGTGGAATTGATATTAATAATCTTACTCATGTTTTTAATTACGGTATGCCAAGAGATAATGAAAGTTATGTACACCGTATTGGAAGAACTGGTCGAGCAGGTGAAAAAGGTAAAGCCTATAGTGTGATTGGAGCTAGAGAAGCATCTTTTATAAAAGGCCTCGAAAAGCATATAAAGCAAAAAATCATTAAAGATAAGCTACCAACTGTAGAAAAACTTAAAGAGAGTCTTGTTTTAAAAGACTTAGAGAATGCCAAATATATTCTTGATGCTGTCTTATCTAAAGGTGATGACTTTAAGACAGAAAAGTCTTTTGAGCACTTTAAAGAAAAATTTGGTGAATTAGAAACAGAAGAACTTCTTAAGGTGATGTTTGTTTGGAAATTTAATAAAGATATGCGTCGTTATAATAATCTCGCAGATATTGAAAGCACCTCAAGTTCAGATAAACCCAAGAAGAGAATTAATACAAAAGTTAGAAATGAAAGAATCTCTAGAAGAAATAAGAGAAAGTAATGTGTCTTAAGTGAAAGATTCACAGGAACTTACTAAGCTAATCCTTCTTCATGATGAAGAAGTAAATCTCTCATCTATCTCAGAAGAAACTCTATCCCATATCTATGTCAACTTTGCACTTCTCATAACAGTGATGGACTTCATAAAAGAACAGTTCTGGCTTAATAATAAAAGTGAAGACTCGAGAAGCTATGAGTCTTTTCTTGAAGAACTCTTTCTCACTCATCTGAGGTCACTTTCATTCTTAGAGAAATATATTATTGAGCGAAAAAGTGAGGGCATTAAGGCCATATCTAAAAAAGCAAAACGTGTTGAAAAAGAAATTACCAATGAAGTAATGAGAAGATCAAGTACAGAGAGAAAGTCAATTCTTGTGCGATCTCTTAAGCTTATGGACACTCACTTTCAAGACGAAGAGTCTTTACAAGTTGGGCGTCTACAATCACTTGGACACCTGGGCCTAAATCTCTATCGTACTTTTGATCGAATAGACGATCTCTTCTCTTTTAATTACTCACTTGATCAAGAAATGATTATAGATGCTAGCGAAAAAGAACGTCTCTATGAGGGCGCAGGAGTAGGGGTACAGTCTGGTTATTCAACTATCTTGCTGGCCTTACATAGAATTAAGCCTAAGAAAGGTGCTAAGATTATTGACCTTGGCTCTGGCTATGGTCGCGTAGGCTTAGTTTGCTCACTTCTAAGATCAGACATTGATTTCATAGGTTATGAGTTTGTACCTCACAGAGTCGATATTTCAATCAAGGCATGCAAGGACTTATCGCTTGAAAAGAGTCTACGCTTCTTTGTGCAAGATCTCTCTGATCCAAGCTTTAAAATTCCCTTTGCTGATATCTACTATCTCTATGATCCCTTCACAAAAGAAACTTATGACTATGTTTTGGAGCAGATCATTGAATATAGTAGAGGTAATCAAGTGACTGTGGTGACTAAGGGGAATGCAAAGGGCTGGCTTGATAAGTTGAGTGTTGATAATGATTGGTGTTTGCCTGAATATATTGATGAAGGAAATATTGGGATTTATCGTTCAAAGTAAATGAGGTACGCATTTATAATACGTACCCCAAATATCAACTATTACAATGTTGGGCAAAAAGTCGTTTGGTTACCGATCTTTGCTACATTACATGTCTTAAACTTATCTGGTCCGTGACTTAAGTGCTCACATGAGCTGAACTTATAACCGAAGTCTTTACTTTCACAAGTTAGAAACTTTTCAATACCGTGTTGTTCGCTTCGACAAGTATTATATCTCTCAACTCCAAACGCCTTGTTTCTACATGATTTGTAGGTCTTCACTCCACACTTTCTATGGCGACATCTCTTTCTGCTTCCATCCCATTTCTTTCCACAAGCTCTGTGATGACATTGTTTATATTTCTGTGCCCCACACTGTTTACCTCTTCTTTGCTTATATAAATTCACTCCACAAAACTTAGATGCTTTCTTTTTATAGATTGATCCACAACTAGGACCAGTTCCTTTATTTACGCCTAGTATATTACAGGCAGATGATTTTGTTTTCTTGTAAGACTTAACTCCACAAATTGGAGATGTTTCTTGATTACAATTAATTGGTGGATTTTTATATCTTCCAAAAATTGTTCTCTTAACTCTAGGTACTTGAATATTGAGATTAATATCAAGAATATCCATATCTAGTTCATATAAGAAGCTTCTACTCTTAGCTATAAAGTCTTTTAACTCTAAAATTTTATTATCTAAGTATTGAAGATTTCTTTGTATCTCTAAGCGATTATGTCTTTTGTAGTTGCGTGGATATGCCAGTACCGCCAATAGCTTTGCGTATAAACTTCTTGCATCTCTAAGTTTGTTCGAAGAAACTTCAATCGCATCTTGTCTGATAATAGTCTGATAGTTAATGTCATCATGACTAAAGTTCGCTAACGTTGAGTAGTCTCTTGTTGAAACAGATATAGCAACTGGATTGCTGTCTGTTATACTTTCTATCTTGCTACTAATGTCTAAGAGTCCCTGAACAGTACTTGGTATCTCTATTTCAGAGCCTCCTAAGTGATCAATTTTAACCTTCGCTCGATAAGTTTCAGTCAACTTTTGTATGGTTCTCTTATAATCATAACTAGACTGAGCACTTATTCCAGAGACACCTCCAGAAGATTCTAGTGAAGTTTGGATCTTTTGCTTTTCTTGGTAAGTGGTTGCTGTAATTTCTATTATACCAAATATCTCCCCCCCATATTCAACAGTCTTAGAAAACATATTACCACATGATTCTAAGAAACGAAGTTTGGACTCTAAGTAGAGATTTTGGGCCATTTTAGAAAGTAATATATTTTGAGCAGAAATTGACTCACGATGCGTGACTCTCTTTGCTTTAACCAAAATGTAGTTACTATTGAAGTTCCACTTGATTTCTTTAACGAAGCTAGCTTTAGCATTTGCACTGAAAACATCATAGCTACCACCGACAGAAGCGGATGCTTCAATCTTGTCATAGAGTTCTTCTTTGTTTTTGATAAGCTCAAGTCGATACTTTGTTGATCGAACATCCTCTCTGAAAACTTGTTGTGGACTTAATTGGATACATCTATCTTTAAGACCTGCATTATTATCAAATGAGGATATCCCTTTTCCTATATTCGATTTAATTTCTGTAGCACTAATCATTAGTGGCAATGTTAAGATTAATAATTTTTTAAAACTCATTTCTTCCTCCAAAAAAGTAATAGTTGTTTTGATAGGTGAGTTATAGATTCTCTTGATTCTTCGGCCTAGGTCTTATTTCTGACTTTCTGACATGTAAATTGTTCATGCTCGCACCTAAGTGACCGAAAATATGATACTAGTACTAAATGAGAAGGCTTGATCATCAACTATATAATGAATGTGTCCAATTATATTTTAAACGAGAACTTGCGAAACTTAAGTCTGAGCTAAGTAAGGGGAGGTTAAGTCAATTTGAAAAAAATCTTCTTTGGTCACGTTTACATAATCTTGATGGTAATTACGAGAAGGCCATCGAAAATTTATTAAATCGTTCTACGACTTCTAAGTATCTAGATGCTCAAAGATATAATGTTCTCTCCTCTGTTTATGACAAAGTATCTTTATATCAAAAAGCTGCGACTTGTAATCACAAGGCTATCGTCTTCTATCAAGAACTAGAAGATCAAGAAGGTCTCTATATTAGTTACCTAAATCTTTCTATTAATTATTCACGTTTAAGTTTGAGAGAGTTATTTGATTACGCTTGGAATAAGGCATATTCCTATAAAGATAATAAATATCAAATAATCTCTCTTGTTCGCTCTAAGGCATCCTATCTCTCAAAGGAGGGGAATTTAAATGAAGCACTTTCTCTTCTTTTAGATAATAATAAGGATAATTACTTTAAAACGAAACAGTCTCAAATCGTTTACATGAATCTCATCGCTGATGTATATTTTAGATTGAGAAGATATGATAAAAGTTTTGAAATTTATAAGAATCTTCATTCTAAAGTTAAATCTATTACAAGAGAGAGGGTTCAATATGAATATCAAGTAACAAAAAGTCTAATGAACAAATCAAAACTTGTCGCAATACCAGAGTCATTTTCAAAAACTAGTGAGTACTTCTATTTATGGAGTACATTACTTTCGATGCAAGATGGCGAACCTGATATGGCAAAGAGTTATTGGAATAAGCTTTTAAAGCTCAATCCTGATAAATATTTACAAGATTATGAGTACAAAGATTTTGGAGATATAAATTGTCATTTTTTACAGTTTTATGAATTTTTAAGAAGTGATAAAAACTTATCTCGTCCAAGTCCATTTAGAATTAATAGCAAAGCAAATAGGTTATATAAAATATTAAGAGACTCTGAAACAGCTTTACGTAAAGAAGTTCTTATCGAAAGAGTGTGGAGGGTACAATATGATCCTGATTTAGACTCGAGGTTTTACAAGTTAATACAGAGACTTAAGATTCATCCAGAAGTTTCAATTTTGATGAAAAACTCAACATATCAGCTAGTTAGCTAATTCTTAATGTGTAGATTTTCTATAGTTTCTAAAGTTTAGTAACTTTTTCGGTATATAAAGATAATGAAATCTCTAATCATCATTCTTATATTGCTAGTAACTAAAGCTGTATTTGCACAGAATTACTATGGTTTTAAAACTATTAATATCTTAAACCTTAAGACTCAGTCACGATGCAGTGGAGTCTTGTTGAAGACAGAGAAAGGTTGTCAGGCCGTGACGAATGCACATTGTGTTAGAGATTTAGCACTTAAAGAGAAGAACCTAGTCATTTCACAGATAAACTCACCTAATCTTACTAAGAAAGAAGATATTAAACTATTCTCAAAACTCTTCTTTATTAACCTCACGGATAAACGCAGCTATCTCATAAAAGCTAAACCTAGTGCTGATCTTGCAGAACTTTATTTTAACGAAGATTGGGCCCCGAATTTTTGTAAAAACTCTGTTAAAACATCAAAGAATACTATAAAGGACTATCCTCATTCAGACGGTCGTCAACCTCCTCAATCTGGAGGTGGGATGCCTCAGCAAACACCTCTTCGTGGATCTAGTTTTTCTTATCGATATAGTCCTTATGAATATCGCTTTAGATTTATCAAGAACAAGTGTTATATCGCCACTGGCTTTCAATTAGATAATCCCAATATCAGCTCGCTAAACCGCTTTGAGATTGATAGACTTTTAGATGAGAATAGATCTCTTGTCTGTCCCTCTGTTGCAAGGCTGATACCTGACTTTAGCTACCTACCTGGCTTAAAGTTCATGTATAAAGTAATCGGTCTAAACTTATCACAAGGGATGAGTGGTGGAGCATTACTTGAAATAGATAAGGAGGTACAGGAGATACATCTCTTAGGTCTTTCTGCAAGCTTCTATCCTTTTAAGTGGCAAAGTAACTTTATAAAAATAATTGATGTTCTTGAGTTTCTTTTGGATTATGAAGATACACTTTTAGATAATTATAATACTCATTTTGGTCTTGAAGATACAAGAGTTGCCAGTGATGATAGCTCCGCACTTCTTCAAGATATCATGAACGCCACAATAGATAATCGCTACGATAACCTACTTCTCATTTCTGATACTAAAGAAATTGAAAATGATACACTGAGTACTTATGCTCTCTTGAATCGGAGACGAGAACGTATAAAGAAAACTATTTCAACGACAAAGGTTGAGACTCCAAGAGTAGTAAATCTAGATCGTGCATTTGGCGATACTGATCAAGATGAAACCGGAGATGGAGATATCAACAGATGTTCAATGAAAAAGAGCACACTTGATCCTTATTTTGATAATAGTCCTGGTGTAACTAGTTGTTTCGACTTGTCTCAAACTCGCTTTCAACATTCAGGAGTGATAGTAAAAGATTATAAAGATTCTATTATCTATGGAATCAGAGATAATGGAATATTAAAGCAGATCGATGGCTTATCAAGCTTTGCAAAGTTTAGAAAGTCACGCGACTTTAGTGAAAATAATCTTTTAATTAGAAAAAAAGGAATGCTACCCGATCTAGAGTACCGTAAAAATATATTAAAAAACTTTGAAGGGTTCTATAAGCTTGATGATAGGGTTATTGTTGGACAAGATTATAATCAAAGTTATCTTAACGATCATAATGAACATTTTTACCAGATAAGACCTTCTGTTAATAGTCTTTTAAATGAAAGGGCAACTCTAGGATTAAGTGCACCTGACAAGCTTGAAAAGAATCTCTTTAGTTATGAGATAGATAATAAACTGAGACATAGTTCAATGAGTAAAGTATCTTTTGATATTAAATCTAACAGGTTCAATATAAGACTTGAGCCTAATATGACTACTCGATATTTATTTGAACTTATCCCTAGCTTTAGTGAAAACTTTAGTTTGTTAGAGCTAAATGGCTCTGTTGCGATTCAAGCCCTTGATGATTTAGGTAAGATAGTATATCGCAAAGAGAACGTCTCGCTTAAGTGTGAACTTGCAAGCCTTTTGAGATTGATTTGCTCAAATGATTTCTTAGAAATAGGGGTAACCAGAGTCTCTAAGAGGTCAAAACCAAACTTTAGAGTCGCATTTTGGGAAGGTTTTGAAACGAAAGAGAAAGCTTTTCTTAGAGACAAGCCTTTAATGAATTATTTTTTCGGTAGACTACAGACTGATCATAAAGGCGATCATGATTTAAGGCTAGAATCTTCCTTGGGTGATGTTTCACTAAAAGACTTTCTTCGATATAGTGCAGTTGATTTCTATGATGAGCCACAGTTTAGTATAAAAGATGTCAAGCTGAACAAGGTCTTTAGTAATAGGCTTAAGTGTTCTCTCGAAAGCTTAACCTTAAAGACCATCTATTATAAAAATGAAGTATATCACTTGGTCCATGATTTTAATAAACAATGTCGACGTTGGTTTAATTATGGAGAAATATTTTCAGCAGATTTCAAGTCATTAGGAATCTTCACTCGTGGAAAATATAGAGGGAGACCTTAGTCAATGTTTACTCGTGATCTCCTTAACTATGAAAGTCTGACTCTAAAGTTCATAAAAGTCTTAAGAGGTGATATTACTCAATTAGATGCCTCAAAAAAGCTTGGTTATAACTATAATCAGTATACAAAGTATGAAGCAGGAATAAAGGTTTTTAGATTAAGTGATTTTATAAAAACTAGTAGAGTTTTAAACTATAAAGTGAATTCTGCATGTGAAGATATTCTTGGAATACAATTAAAAAATATCAGCGATGATGATGTAACAAAGGAAATTTTTAATAATCGCTTCATGCTTAATGAGTTTAAGATTATGGATATGCTCCATGTTTCTAAGAGTAGGGCATGGCGTTTAAAGAACGGGCAATCAGAATTGACGTTGGAAGAGTTTTTTAAGTTCCTTGATCAAGAACTAGATGCTCTTTATAAGTTTTTATCTTATTTCTTTACTGAGGCTACTATCGATCAGCTTGGTATTCCAAAGACTAAGAAATATGACATGCTCGACTTATACGAGAACTATCCCCATGCTGTTTATATTCTCTGTATGTGCTATCTCGATGAAGTTCAGTCTCTACCTTTTGATAAGAAAAAACATCATATAAAGAAAATCAGTAAATTAGACAGTAAGGAATTTGATCAGATTTTTGATTTCTTAATTAAGAATGAGTTTCTTATTGAAAAAGATGATCAATATGAAACAAATTACTTTAAGCTTCAGATGGGTGACGAGGAGCGTTCGCGAAGGGCCTTAGTCGTTCTTTGGCAGGTACTCTTAAAGGAGTTTCATCAAAGACTTGAAGCTGGCTTTGTCGATGAGGAATACTCTCGAAGAAGTTTTAAGATTGCTCCTGCCAGTGATGGTGCTATCAAGAAAATTAATACAATCTTAAAAAAGACCTATCAAGATGTTAGTCAAGTGATCGACGAGGATCTTGATAGTCCAAAAACAGAGCTCATATATTTTGGCCAGATGTTATTTCGTCATCTTAAATAGTCATCTCATATAATTATCCTACATAAGATCAGGCTGAACTATTTCAATCCAATAACCATCAGGGTCTTTTATAAACGCAATATTTTTCATACCACCTTCATTTAGCTTTTTTTGAAATTCGACATCTAGTTTTTCAAATCTTTCACAAGCCGCGTCGATATTTGGTACTGATACACAGATATGGCCAAACCCCTGTGGGTCTTTATTCCCATCATGATAAGGCGAGGCGTCCTCTTTTTCTGTTCCCCAATTATGTGTGAGTTCAAGAACTGAGTCACGGCCAAAAGTGAATTTTGAATTCTCTTTCATATCTTTTGGAACTTCTTCACCCTCATTTAGATATGCCAAGAAATACAGAGAGAAGCACCACTGATCAAAGTCCAATTTCTTGATAAGTTTCATCCCCAGAACCTCTTGATAAAAATTCATCGAGGCTTTTGGATCTTTAATTCTTAGCATTGTGTGGTTGAGCTTGTAGCCTTTCGTTTCTTGAGTCATAGTAGTTCACCTTTTTCGGACTTTAATTGTCAGTCTTTATTATATTATGATTCTAAATTATTCCTATTGAAATAAAAATCATCTTGAGGTTAAATTTAGATATTATTAACATATCCAAGGAATGAAAATGAAAAAAATGTCATTAGGCTTTGCTCTTTGTGGTCTTCTTGTAAGTCCGGTTAGTGCGAATACTTCAATATATGGATATATTGAAGGTTATGTCGAAAAAGTTGAAAGTTCTCCAACAAGAACAGGTGGGACTAGTACTTCAGAAGGTGCAGTTTCAAGATCTGAAAATGCTCATGAGTTTCAAACACCAAATGTTAAATTCATGGTGAAGAATACTTCTGGAGATTACTCTTCGTATTTAAATATCGATGCTTCTGAGAGCAATGTGAAAATGACAAATGCGTGGTTTGAAGGAAAAATTGCCGGAAATTATCTAAAAGCTCGTATTGGTAAAATGTATAGAAAGTTTGGTCTTTATAATGAAAGGCTTGATGCTGTTCCAACTTATATTGGAATTGAACCACCAGAACTCTTTGACGGTGATCATCTTCTTCTCACAAGAACAACTAACTTCATGCTTCATGGAGAAAAAGACTTTGATAGTGGAACTCTTTTCTATTCTCTAGCAACAGGGAATGATGAAAGAGCAGGAAGTGAAATTCCTCTTGGTGGAGATGTGAGATATACGATGTTTGGTGATAATTATGAATGGACAATTGGTTCATCTTTTTATCTATCACATAAAGCAAAGCCTTCACAGGATGTTGGTTCTGGATCTCCAGATGGTGGTGTTTTAAATTGGATGAATGAAGATAAGTATGAGGTCTTTGGTGTATTCACTGAGTACAAGAGAAAGATGCTTACGCTTCAATTTGCTTACTTTCAAGCTGATCACGATGCTATTAGATCTGGATCAAAATTACAAGACTTGAATACAGCAGCTCTTAATGATGAACAAATCCAGAGACTTTGTAATGGTGATATGTCTACTTGTGCAGACTCAGCTGTTAATTATAAAGTTAAGACTTGGTATATCCGTGCAGGTTACTCATTTAAAACTTCAAAAGGTGAAATTACTCCATATGTACAGTGGGACTCCTATGAGAACCCAGAAACTGTTCTTGCAAAGAGCAATGGTGGAGATAATGAAGCTGGTCTAGCTGATGATGGTAAGTTTAACAAGCAAACTGTTGGTATGGTTTATAGACCAACAGATAAAGTAGCTATTAAACTAGATGCTTCAAATCACAGTCAAGATGTTGATGGTGAAAGCTTAAACTATTCAGAAGTAAGAGGTTCATTCTCTTATGTATGGCAACTATTATAGGAGTTAGAATGAAAAAGATTTTAATCGGATTAATTATAGCACCACTTTTCTCTCTTAATAGTTTCGCTATTGATTTTGAAAAAGGTGCAAATGTAAAAGATGATGTATCACCAAGACTTTTGAGAAATATCCTTCGTAAAGGAAATGGAATGATTGGTTCTACAAGAATTGTTATCTCTAAAGATGCAACAATTCCCGGAAGATATAAGAAGAAGTTTGAAGAGATGAAGTTATCAGGTGAAACAGTACCTTCTGTTGGAGCCAAGAGTGATGACGTGATTTTCATTACCAGTTTTTAATTATTATTTAGTAAACTTTACTTAGACAAAGGGTCATGTCTCATCACATGGCCCTTTTTTTTGCCTTTTTCTCTATATGTCATTTTAGTTATAAGCTTTTAATCATATATGTACTTTTGTTTATATACTTTTATGAGAATATGGATTTGTTCAAAAAAACAAAGGAGAAATGATGAATATCGGAATTAATCAAGATGATACTAAGAAAATAGCAAATGGAGTTTCGTCCGTACTGGCAGATACATACACTCTGTATCTTAAAACTCAAAACTTTCACTGGAATGTAACGGGGCCACGATTTCATCAACTACATGAAATGTTTGAAGAGCATTACCACGAGTTAGCTGGAGCTGTTGATGAGATTGCTGAGAGAATCAGGGCCCTTGGTCATAAGTCTCCCGGAACATTCAAAGAATTTCTTGAGCTGACTTCAATTTCAGAAAGCACTGGAAATATTAATGCCGATGATATGCTCACTGCACTTATCGACGGTCATGAGGCCATATCAAGAAAGTCACGTGAGGTGATCCAGATGGCCGATGAATATAACGATGAAGCTACTATCGACTTATTAGCAGGTCGAATTAAGACCCACGAGAAAACCGCGTGGATGCTACGAAGCTTCTTACAATAAGGAGGATATATGAATAATCAAAATAGTAATATGAAAGAAATCGAAGAAAAGGTTGAATTGATTAACCATAAGATCGATACTTTTCAAAGTAAAATGAAGAAAGTCCCTTCAACAGTCGACAAAGAATTGACTGGAGTCGTTAATGACTTAAAGGACAAGAAAGCTGTTCTCGTTGAGAGACTGGAGCACTTTCGAGGCGCTAAGAACAATGCTTACCGAGATTTGCAAACGGGTGTCCATATGGCCTGGGAAGATCTCAATATGGCATATGAGAGTGCCCTCGAGCGATTTGAGAAATGACCTCAATTAATAAGAATTAAACATATAAAACGCAAGCCTTTGAGCTTGCGTTTTTTTATTCCGTACTTTTCTTTGACTAAGAATTCCCCTCCTGCTTTAATTTTATAGCAAGGAGATTTTATGAAATCATTATTTCTATCACTTATACTTATAACTTTTTCTCTCTCTTCTTTTAGCCAAGATGTCGTCTTTGTCCATGGTAACGCAAAGGATATGAGATATTGGACTCAAGTTGAGAATGGTCTGGCCAAGGATGTGACTAAGGTTGCTAATAAGGTTTTCTATGCAAATTATTTAACTGAAGATGAAATAAAAACTCCTTTTAAAAATTATCACAAGCCGCTTTTTTACGAAAGAATTAAAGAAGAATTTGATAAGTCTGACTCAAATGAAATTACTGTTATTGCACATTCATTTGGTGTAACTCTCACTCTTGCTACTCTTGAATATTTTGGTCTATGGCACAGGGTAAAGAAAATTATCTCTTTTGCTGGAGCTCTAAAAGGTCTTGAATCATGTCGTCCAGTTGGACCTTATAACGCTCAAGTTCCTTCTTGCTATGGACAAAGTCGAAACAATCCCTATGTTTTTGGTTTTTTTCCCGGCTCAGGTAGGATTAATGATTGGACTGCCTCATACTATTACTCATTTATAAATATGCCTAGACAGCATAGAGATATTGAGTTTATTTCAATTTCAATAGGGCTAGATGATTCTCTCATTTGTCGAAATGCTCTCAATCCAAAGCGATGCTCCAAATCAGCTCTTTTCAATGAGTATGGAAATGTCCGAAATTACGTCTTTGAAAATCAGGGCCTTGATCACTTTACACTTCCAAATAATGTCGATAGGGATTTTGTGATGAGTTTACTGTAGTTATTACAGTCTACTGGCCGTTACTTGAATTCAAGTTTATAAAGACCTATTAACTATAGGATATTTATGAATAAACCAGAATCAAAAGCACCTTTTAAACCATCAAGAGATTTTGCTCCAACAAGTGGAGTTGTTTATATTGGGAATTTACCATATGAACTTACGACAAAAGACCTTGAGAATCTTTTTTTCAAGTTTGGTAGAGTACGTAAGGTTGATCTTATAACAAATCCAGGAACAACTGAGAGTAAAGGTATTGCCTTCGTTACTATGCTTAAAAAGCGAGACGCTGAGCGAGCTGTAAAAGCTCTTGATAAGCGAGTGATTAAAGGTAGAACTGTTAAGTGTAGTATGGCCCTTGATAGAGCAGAAGATAAGCCAAAACGTACAATTAAAAAGTCTAAAACACCGAAGTCTGATATTGCTCTTATAAAAAAATCACGTCGAAAGTCTTCTCTTGATAGGATGTTTGATAATATTTCAAAGTGATACCTAACACTGAGCTTTCAGAGTTTTTCGTCTCTCATGGAGTCCTCGGACTCTTCTTGTCGAGCTTTCTTGCGGCAACTATTCTTCCGTTTAGTAGTGAGATTATATTAGTAACTTTATTGAAACTAGGCGGTGTTCCTGAGGAGCTTCTCATAAGTGCTACTTTGGGTAATAGTTGCGGAGGCCTTCTTACTTACTTCATAGGGCGTCTTGGAAAATTAGAATGGGCGCAGAGGTTTCTTGGAATAAGTGATTCACAGTTTTTAAAATACCAATTATCATCTGAAAAATATGGAGGTTACTTTGGTATTCTTTGTTGGTTACCAATTATTGGTGATCCTATTGCTTTAGCTCTTGGCTATTTCAAAGCCAGTTTGAGGTCCTTTATTATAACTATGACCTTAGGCAAGTTTCTTCGCTACGCTGTGATTATTTACACTTTTAGTTAGGGTAGTGTTTATAAAAGTGATTGAGATAATAATAGATCTTTTTCTCAGACTCTTTTAACTCCGTCGGTTTTTGAAAATACTGATAAGAGAACTCACTAAAATTATCGTTAAATTCCCTCAATATGCTCTTTCCGTGATCTATTTGAAATTGAGCTTCAAGTAACTCTAGCCACTGACGAAATTCTTTTTTTTCATTTATGCTTTTAATCATAGGATAGAAGTTTGTGGGCCTATTGATTATAGGCAAGCAGGCTTTGGCTGACTCTATAACTTTGTCCTTTGTATCAAAACTCTGTGACCAGCTTTTTTCTAGCATCATAATACTAATATAATCTAAAAACTTTTCTCTTCTATTCAGATCAAGCATCTTGAAGTACTCAAAATGATCTTCCAATAGATTGCTCCACTTCTCTCTATGCTGTTGAGACTTTTTTATATAGAGCCATCTCTTAACTTTTACCTTATAGGCACCGTAAATGAAGTACGAAATAATAAGAAACAATATGACAAAAACAGGAATTAATAGCATGTTTCGTATATTAACATAATTTTCCATACGAACAATATTCATCCTATGAAGCATCGAGTAAAAAGTTCGTATTTTGCAATTTAATCTTGATATTGTGCTTGTTGTAAGATATCTTCAAACTGCATTGTGTTAGTTTTTTTATAGCAAGTACCAGATCGTTCTTTCCTATTTTAATCCTAGTTACAAATTATAGTTTGAAGACTTAAGTTTTAAACTTGGGATAAGGAATGAGAATGTTTTTGGCCGGAGGAAGAAGTATTAGGAATAGACATTAATTCACTTGAAAGCTTTGTGAGAAATCCACATACTTTTAAAAGAGTTGATGAAGTTCATCCAAGAAGTCATGCTAAATGGCTTGACCGAGAGCTTGGATACAAAATTCCTAAAATAGAAGTAAAGTTACAACAGAAATATCGCGCCTATTATCAATCAAACGATGACAGTAATAAGAAGCAACATTATGAGGGAACTCAGACGTGGATTGGTTTACATCCACAAGCTCTGCAGACCCCGTATAACGATATTTTTGACGCTCTTGATTTATTGCAAGAGTTTGATATAGAAAAAGTCGTCGATATTGGCGCAGGCTACGGAAGAGTTGGACTTGTTATGAATTCACTTTATCCGATGGCCAAATTTATTGGTTATGAAATACTTAAACAGCGCTCTATGGAAGCCAACAGAGTATTTGAAAAGTACAATCTTGTGAACTGCGAGATACAACTTAAAAATGTTCTTGAGGATGACTTTGAGTTACCAAAAGCGCAAGTGTATTTCATATACGACTTTAGTGAGATGATGGACATTTGTAAGATTTTAGATGTATTAGTATCTAGGATTAATGATTACAATTTCTTTCTTATTACTAAGGGTGATAGGGTAGACTACTTGTTACGTAAGAAGTATAAGCAGTTTTGGATGGCAAATGGTTTTTTGAACTCAGGTGAGTTGAAAATATATAGTTCCCTTGTGGATCTAGTTGAATTTAAAAATAGGAGAAAAAATGGCAACAGGAAAAGTAAAGTTCTTTAATGATGAGAAAGGTTTTGGATTTATCACACCAGATAACGGTGGAAAAGATATCTTCGTACACGTTTCAGGTGTTGAAAGAGGAACTCTTGCAGAAGACGACAAAGTAGAATACGAAGTTGGTGAAGGACAAAAAGGTCCTTGTGCTGTACAAGTAAAAGTTGTTTCTTAATAATTGGGTACGTTCTTTACGTACCTAATTACTTTTTTTTTACAATTTCTCGCATTTCTACCTAATATATAGTAATTATAACTACTACTAACTACTATTGAAGGTCCTTTATGTTTGAAAAATACGCAGCATTACTCGGTTTAAAGAAAGCAACAATCCTATCAGTCTCTTATAATGTACTATTAGGGCTTATTGTTGTTGTTGCTTGCGTTATCATTTCAACTCTAGTTAAAAAAGCAATAGATCGAATGAATCAAAGAGTTCAAAACTTCGATGAAACTCTTGTTCCAATAGTAAAAACTTCTTTTTCTTATCTTGTCTATACGATTGGACTGATAATTATTCTCGACATATTTGGTGTTAATACGACAAGCATCGTTGCTCTTCTTGGAACTATCGGCTTAGCAATCGGCTTTGCTCTTAAAGATACACTTAGTAATATTGCTGCAGGGATTATGCTTCTTATTCTCAGACCATTTAGAGTTGGAGATACCATCGAATATGGCTCTTATGCGGGAAAGGTTATTGAAATTAATATGTTTACAACCATTTTAGAAACTGCTGATGGAATATATGTTTCTTCACCAAATGGCTCAATCTGGGGTGGATCAGTCAAGAACTTCTCAAAGAATGGAAAACGCAGAATGACCATATCAGTGGGCATTGGTTATAACGACTCAATTGATAAGGGAGTTGAAGTTCTGATGAGTCTTATAAAAGACGAGAAGAGAATTTTAGACGAGCCTATTCCTCAAACGGTTGTTGTTGCTCATGCTGATAGTTCAGTGAATTTGGAGTTGAGATGCTGGGCACATGTCGATGACTTTTGGCCTACTTACTGGGACATAAATAAGAAAGTTAAGCATGAGATCGAAGCTGCTGGGCTGAGCATTCCTTTTCCTCAGAGAGATGTTCATATTTATAACCACTAGGTATAAATAAACAGGAATATTAGTTTTACTAAATAGTTTTCTTTGCTAGAGTTTTAGTAAATGAAAAATAAAAAAAATTGGTCTATTTCTATTCTTATTCCTTTCTTGCTTTCAGTGAGCATAATTTTGGTGAACTTATTTGAATATAGTAAGTTAAGTAAGATTCAGGACAATTGGCTATTTTATCATAGTCATATTCAAAAAAAGCAAGCACTTGTTTCAAAAATAAAGGATAGTCTCGGCTATGGTGGCTTTATTCACCACTTCAAAAATTACGTACTTCGAAAAACTCCAAGATATCAGACACTAGTTTTAGCTGAACATGAAAACTTAAACGAGAGTTACAATAAACTCTTTACCCTTTTAAATGATGAAGAGAGGGTGATGCTTGGGTCTCTTTCAAAAGTTATCGATAACTATTATAACATGCTCGTTCTTGCTCGAGACTCTATTGATAGTGGAATGTCTTCAGAGGAAATTGATAAGCTTATTAGAGTTGACGACAGGCCTGCTGTTGCTGCCCTTAGTAGAATTGACAAGGTTCTTGAGGCCGATCGTCTCGTGGTTTCTAGAGATATTGAGCGCCTCATTAATGAAACTGTCAGAATTAACTTTATCTATCTAATTTTGATAGTTTTATTTATTACAGTAATTTCATTTCTTATTTTTAAAGTCTTTTATCGGATACTTGATGAGTCAAGAAATCTCAAGCGAACGAAATCACGTTTTTTAGCGAATGTAAGTCATGAAATAAGAACTCCTCTTAACGGTATTGTTGGTTTTATAGAGCTTATTGATGAAAGAGAGCTTAAAGAGAACACCGTTGAATATCTTAATTACATTAAAAGTAGTTCAAACTTATTAGTGAAAATGGTTAATGATATTTTGGATTATTCAAAAATTGAAAATGGAGAACTGTCTATAAAGAGTGATAATGTCAAGTTAGAGAATATTATCTTAAGTAATATCGATCAATTTATACCCATTGCACGTGAGAAGAAAGTCGATATCAATTATTCTTTAAAAAGTGATCTACCCGAATTTGTAGTTTTAGACGAGAAGAGGTTGTCACAAGTTCTTACAAACCTTATTAGTAATTCCATTAAGTTTATCTTTGAGGGTGATATTAATGTCGTTGTATCTAAGACATTTATAAATGAATTAACTTATATACAAGTTCAAGTGATTGATACAGGTCCAGGAATGTCAAAGACAGTACTTGAGAAGGCATTTAAGCCCTTTGAGCAAGGAGATGACTCTAAGGCGCGAGAGTACTCAGGCACTGGACTTGGACTTAGTATTGTTCAAAGTGTTGTGAATCTTATGAAAGGTCATCTTGAAGTTCAGTCTGAGGAAGGTCGAGGTACAACGATAAGCTTCTTTATTCCGCTAGTAGAAGGAGAGTATCTAGATGAAGAAATTATGTCATTTGAAGATTTCACACCAGACATCAGTGATAAAGTCCTGATCGCAGAAGATAATAAAATAAATCAAAAAGTTGCATTAAATATTTTAAAACGAGTTGGCTACACTGAGATTGTTGTCGCAGAGAATGGGGTTGAAGCTGTCGTTAAAAGTGATATACATGACTTTGATATTATTCTCATGGATATTCAGATGCCAAAGATGGATGGAATAGATGCGACAAAAGAAATAAGAAGAATATCTGATCTGAAAAATGATGATCAGCCTCTAATTATTGGATTGTCAGCAAGTGTATTGCAAAAAGATAAAGCAGTTGCCATTAATCACGGAATGGATGATTTTATTGATAAGCCATTAACGATAGATAAGTTGAAAAAGTCCCTCGTTAAAGTCAATTAGAACCCTTTATTATAGAATAAATAACACCATCTTTTTTGTAGTCTTTTCGGGTGATAGCCCAAAGTGAGAGCTTTAAATTTTCAGGCACTCCTAGCTTCTTCAGTGATTTAGACTTTATACTCTGCTTAACAACACTGTTAGGTAGGAAGCCTATTGCACTACTTCTTTCGATTGCTACTTTCATAAGAGAAGTGTCAGTAAAAGCCCCGACAATATTAAGGCCTATTTGATTCTTCTTTAGAAAATGTTCAATCTTTTCACTCATTACAGATGCTTCGGAGTAGGTGATAACTTTCTTTCCTTCAATATTTTTTGGAAAGCTTCCTTTAAATCTTGCCTTATTTGAGGCCACACAAACAATAAAGTCATTTTCAACTTTATGACCTTGAAGCTTTTTAGATCTTCCTGAATAAGGAGAGTCACACAGTATTATATCGAGTCGATTACTTTGAATATCTTTAATTAATGTTTCAAGATCCTTTTGGTAGACCTCAACTCTAATGTGCTGGCTAGCAATGAGTGGTTTTATAAAATCATATATTTGATCTTTTGATAACCAAGGAACTGTACCAATTTTTATAATTTTTACATAGTTCGTCGTCTCAGACTTTAATACTTGAATCATTTCTTCTGAGTGTCTGAAGATTTTACTCGCATAAGAGCGTACAGCTTCACCGTCTTCATTTATAGACAAGTTTCGTCCAATCCTATCAAAAAGTTTCTTTCCCAAATCTTGCTCAAGTAGCTTTAATTGGTGACTTAGCGCAGGTTGAGTCATATTTAACTTCTTTGAGGCCTTAACAATAGATCCTTCTTTGGCTATTGTTAGAAAGTAATAGAGATGATTAAAGTTAAGTTTGTACATAGAGACCTATAGATTTTGTATTATGTATATATAATATTATATGTAGTTTTATTTATATATCTATGTGGCATAATTATCAAGTCTTAAGTATTTGAATACACGGATGTTTTTAAGTGTATCTTTCAAGTTTGAGATAATTTATCAACTTTTACTTTAAGGAGTAATAATGAATACGATTAGAATTAATGAAAGAAGTCTTAATAAAAATACCTCTATGTTAAGAGAGGCTGGAATGATTCCAGGAACACTCTTTGGGCCAGACTTAGATAGTTTACCTGTTGAGACGTCTATTAAAGAATTAAAAAAGATGAACAAAGCAGACGGTGAGATTTATAAGGTTAAGTCTAAGACTGGAACAGTTATAGTAAAGTTTGACGAGATCCAAAGAGATCCCGTAAGTAATGAGTATATTCACTTTTCACTTCTTCAACTACCGAAGAACCAAACAAGTGAACTGGAAATTCCTTTAGAGTACAAAGGAACCCCTAAGGGTGCTAAGAAGGGTGGCGTACTTGTTAAGCTTATGGATTCAATCGTACTTGAAGCTAAGCCTAAGGATTTCCCTGAAACAATTGAGGTAGACTTAAGTAAGTTAGATATCGGAGATAAGTTTACTATTGATATGTTGTATATTCCTAATAAAGCCGATATGTCTCTTGACTCAGATGAAGTTGTTGCTCTATGTCAGCCACCGGCTAAAGAAGTAAATCCAGAAACTGAAGATGATGGAATTGCTGAGCACTTAGATACCCATGAGAGACTTGACGACGCAAGTCTCTAATTTAAATTATTTTTTTTAATATTAAGCCAGAAGGTTATTCTTTGACCTTCTGGCTTTTTTCTTTTTAAATATAGTGAAAGAGGTATCAATGAATAAGCCAGAAATTAAACCTAAGCAACCAAGTCATCCAGGAATTAAACCAGCTCCGAGTAAGCCTGAAGTTCCTCGAAGAGTACCTGATACTAAACCTACGCCACCTCCTGTAGAGGTTCCTGATGTTGAACCGACTGAGGTTCCACAAATAGATCCAGATAATGCTTAAGTATGATGAGCTGATAAGTAGCTTCATCATACTCTGGGCCGTTATTGATCCAATTGGAACTATTCCAGTATTTATAGCTGTAACTAAGAATTACGCAGAGGAAGAAAAGAAGAAAATTGCGAGTTTTGCAACTATTGTTTCTTTCTTTGTTCTTTTATTTTTTCTTGTTGTGGGGGAACTCTTACTTAAGAGCATGGGTGTTCCGTTGGCCGCGTTTCAAGTTTCTGGAGGCATAATTCTTCTTTTATTCGCACTGAATATGGTGTTTGGAAATAGTAAACCAGAAGAAGAAATTGCGATGTTGAGACCAGGTAAAGAAACTGCTGTTTTTCCCTTGGCAATGCCTTCTATTGCAAGTCCGGGTGCAATGCTTGCAGTTGTTCTCTTAACTGATAATTCAAGGCACTCCATTCTAGACCAAGCTCTGACTGCATTAGTTATGAGCTTCATTCTATTTATTACTTACCTAAACATGAGGTTTTCAACTAAAATTGTCAGGATTATCGGCAATTCTGGTGCAATTGTTATTAGTAAAGTCATGGGTTTAGTTCTCGCCTCCATCGCTTCCACAAATATATTAGTCGGAATTCAAGAATTCTTTAGACTTAAGTAATCTCTTATCACACCTTACAACTCGGTCAATAGGGCCTTATAGGTGAAACCTATATTGAGATAGGTTTTTTGTATTATTTTCTTATATCGTCTTGACCTACAATATCCAAACTAGAGTTATTTATTAAAAAAACTTACTACTAAAGGAGTGTAGGATGAAGACAAAAGCTACGGTCTTGTTAGCCTTACTAACAATGGCAGGATGCTCTTCAACTTCTGTTGATAAGGGAATGACCCAATTTCAGCAAGGTGAAGCGAAGCCAAATGAATTTTGGTGGCCTAAGAAAATCAATCTCTCGCCACTTAGACAGCATGCTAAGGAGTCAAATCCTTATGGTGAAAAATTTAATTATGCAAAAGAGTTTTCAAAAGTAAATCTTAATGACTTAAAAAAAGACATTGCTAAGCTTATGAAGACATCACAAGAATGGTGGCCAGCTGACTTTGGTCACTATGGACCATTCTTTATTCGTATGGCGTGGCACAGTGCTGGGACGTATAGAATTTTTGATGGACGTGGTGGAGCTGGCGGCGGTCAACAGAGATTTGAGCCACTTAATAGTTGGCCAGACAATGCAAACCTAGATAAGGCGAGAAGACTTCTTTGGCCTATTAAAAAGAAATATGGAAAGAATATTTCATGGGCTGATCTTATGATCCTCGCAGGTAATGTTGCCTTAGAAGATATGGGATTTAAGACTTTTGGTTTCGCTGGTGGACGTACTGATGACTGGGAACCAGATTTAGTATATTGGGGACCTGAAAAGAAATTTCTTGCAGCAAAGAGAAGAGGCAAGAATGGAAAATTAAATAGAGCACTAGGTGCTACTCAGATGGGATTAATCTACGTTAACCCTGAAGGTCCAGATGGAAAGCCGGATTTTGGTCCAACTGCTAAAGCTATAAGAGAAGCTTTTGGTAGAATGGCAATGAATGATGAAGAGACTGTTGCTCTTATTGCTGGTGGACATACTTTTGGTAAAGCACATGGTGCTAAGAAGCCTGGTAAGTGTGTCGGCGCGGAGCCTGCAGCTGCTGACTTAGAAGAGCAGGGCATGGGCTGGAAAAATAAGTGTGGTACCGGAAAAGGAAAAGATACTATAACAAGTGGACTTGAAGGTGCTTGGACTTCTACTCCAACGCAGTGGAGTATGCAGTATCTTGATTTTCTCTATGCTTTTGAATGGGAGATGTTTCATGGCCCAGGTGGAGCAATCCAGTGGAGACCAGTTGATAGATCAACAGATGATCTCGTTCCAGATGCATTTGATGAAAAGAAAAGACATGCTCCAATGATGTTTACTACAGATTTAGCTCTTAGATATGATCCAGCTTACGCAAAGATCACAAAGAGATTCTTAGAGAATCCTAAAGAATTCNNNNACGCATTTGCTAGAGCTTGGTTTAAGCTGACTCACAGAGATATGNNACCTAAAGCTCGTTACGNTGGAAATGATGCTCCAAAAGTATCACTTGATTGGCAAGACCCAGTTCCTGCAGTTAAGCATAGACTGATTAATAGATCAGAGAGAACAAAGCTTAAGTCTATTATTTTAAAGTCAGGACTTTCTGTATCTGAGCTTGTAAGAACTGCTTGGGCCTCTGCTGGTAATTACAGAGGTACTGATATGAGAGGGGGAGCTAACGGAGCAAGAGTTCGTTTAGCACCACAGAAGAATTGGGAAGTAAATAATCCAAAAGAGCTTTCTAAAGTATTAGCAAAGCTTGAAAAAATTCAAAAAGACTTTAATAAGACTCTAGCGAAAGGTAAGAAAGTTTCTCTAGCTGACGTTATTGTTATCGGTGGAGCAGCTGCAGTTGAAAAAGCGGCAAGAGACGCAGGTGTTAAAACAAGAGTAAGAGTTATTCCAGGAAGAACAGATGCTACTCAAGAGAATACTGATGTTGATTCCTTTTCTGTCTTAGAACCAAAAGCAGATGGATTTAGAAACTACTATACTTCAAAAAGTTTCTACGCTCCAATTCAAGGACTTATTGATAGAGCAAATCTTCTGACTCTAACAGTTCCTGAGATGACTGTTTTAATTGGGGGACTAAGAGCTCTTGATGCTAATGCAAATGATGTTGATCATGGAGTCTTTACTTCTAAGCCAGGTGTTTTAACTCCAGACTTCTTTGTAAATCTCTACGACATGTCTACGAAGTGGGTGAAGTCATCTAAGCCAGGTCTCTATGAAGGTGTTGATAGAAAAACTGGAAAGGTGAAGTGGACAGCGACTCCTGTTGATTTAGCATTTGGTTCAAGTGCAGAACTAAGAGCGATTGGAGAAGTTTACGCTTCTAATGATGGTAAGAGAAAGTTTGTTCGTGACTTTGTTAATGCATGGACAAAAGTAATGAGACTTGATCGTTTTGATCTAAGAAAATAATACATATTGCCGCCACAATTTCTGTGGCGGCTTCTTTTTAATTAAACTTACTTTTCAAGATAAGTTCTGTAGAGCTCAATTTGTGTTTTCTTTGGTTTGCTGTCTTTTTCAGACTTTTCTAGGCTTGAGCAGCCGATTAGAAAGATTGAAAGTGTGAGGGTAGTAAGAAGTACCTTTAACATGTAAAACTCCTTTTTCTAAGTTGATAGACCATCATGGTCACAACTATATTATCTCGCACTTTGAAAGTTTTTTCATTAGATTCTTGTTAAAAGTTTGTTAAATGAATAATTGTATAGAAATAATAGTTTATGTAAGTATTAAAGACTATGCCATAGGGCAGACATCGATGTATAATGTAGTTGGACGTTTTATGACGGAGTTTCAGTTGGTTAGAGACCGGTTAAAGTACATTGTATTTCTTGAAGACGACCCTCTCGATTTTGAGGTCTATTCTGATCTGTTATCGGATCACTTAAATGGTGTAGATATAAAACAATACGACGACGTTGATGAGAAATTCTACTCCAAGTATCCTCCTGGTCACACCCTTGTTCTTTTAGATTTAAACCTTTCAGGCACCAAGGGATTAGATGTTTATAAATACAAACTTAAGTCCTATCACTATACAGTTTATGTTCATACTAGTAGTGACAATCCTCATGATATCGAATTGTGTAAGAAGCAAGGTCTAACGGCCTATTTTCAAAAGAAAATTGGCAAGGATAAAATTAAGGATCAACTCATGACTATTTTAAATTTCTATGAGCTAAACCTTATTAATAAATTTAGAGACTAGGAATCTTAATTTCAAAATGTGCTCCTTCCTCAGATGGGATACACTCAATAACTCCTCCAAGCCTTTCAATTGATCTTGCAACAATTGTCATACCTAGTCCTAGACCTTCTGATTCAGGAGACTTTATAAATGGTGTAAAGATACTACTCGCAGTATATTTATCAATACCTTTTCCTATGTCCTTGTATGAAATATTTATTTGCTTGTGACTTTCTTCTACTTCTATAAAAATCTGAGCTTCTTCTTTTGATGAAAATGAGATGCTGTTTGAGATGAGATTGGTAAATATTGCATCCAGTAAATCTAGATCAGACTTGATAGCTAATTCTTCTTTATGTTTGAAGATAATTTTAGCTTGTTTTATATATCTCTTTGTTAGGCTTTCTGAAAATTCGTTCCAGTTGATAAGCTCATTAGTCGGCTTCATTTGATTAAGGGAAGCGATTTTAAGCATACCAGAAATCATATTTTGAATTTTTTCAGCATTTGACTTGATAATATGAGAGTACTTTGCGACCTTTTCTTTGTCGGCTTGATCTTTAGTTAACTGAGCTTCAAGAAGTTCGATAAAATTTGCGATATGGCGAACAGGTGCTCTAAGATCATGAGAAACAAGAAATGCATATTCTTCGAGTTGCTTGTTACTTTGAGCGAGCTCTTTATTTGTTTGATTAAGATCAGTAATATCGTGAGCTAGAACAACAACGCCCTCTGGTGTCCCATTGTCTTTCATATGAGGTATATAAAAAACATCAAGTTCTCTTACACCTTCTTTAGGAAATTTCACTTGTGCTTTAAAGTTAAAGTTTTCACCCTGTAGTGCTTTCTTTAGTTTTTCATCAATTTTTTTGAATGTCTCTTTTGGAAGAAATTCACGGTAATGCTTTTTGAGTATGTCATCTTTTTGTATATCCCATTTTCTAACGTAGGCATCGTTAACGAATTCATAATATCCATCTTTATTTAAATAAGATAATAATGACGGCATACCATATGTTGCAACGTGAACGAGATGAAGTGTTTCAGCAACCTTCCTCTTAATCTTTTCATCTTCTGTAATATCCTTGATCGTCACTAAGAGAAGTTCTTTCTCACTTGTTACAAGCTTTAAGGGCCTTAGGCCTACTTCTAGAAATTTAGTTTCTCCAGACTTCGTCCTTCCGGATAAGACTCTTCCGCCTCCCATCATTTTCTCTTCAGGATTTTGAAAGAATTCATTTTTAAGCTGGTAGTGTTTATCCTTAGTGTCTTCGTGAATGAGTACTTCTACCTCTTGATCAGTGAGCTCAGCGTCCTCATATTCAAAAACATTTGAGATATACTCATTGTGAAAATTAATCTTGCCACTTTTGTCAGAGAAGATGACCCCAATAGGTAGTTTTTGAATGACGTCATGCATGTCGTTATAGACTCTTTGCTCTAAATTCTTAAGAGAGGGTAAGCTAAGGATTTTGTTCAGATTCTTAAGAATGATGACTGTTGAAACTACTGAAATTATTGCTGTCGCTGCTTTTATATATCCGGTTAAGACGTAGTAAGGATACCAGACATTAATAATTTCCATTATATGGGTGAGAGAACAAAAGAAGATAAAAATAATAAAGACTGAAATGGTCCCTTTAAAGGGTAAGTCTTTTCTTCGGTAAAGAATAATTGATAGTAAAATCGGTATTCCGAAGTAGCAAAGTGCTATAATGATATCAGAAGTGACGTTCAGTAGGAGAATGTCTTTACGCCAAAGGTAGCAATGACCATGAGGCATAAAGTCATCGATATTGAAAAGATCCATTTTTTAGCCTAAATTAGTAAAGGTTTTTTATTTCTAAATAATATATCAGAGAGTTGAATTTATGGATATACTTTTAATTGAAGACGACTTAAACGATGCTGAGTACATCAGGAATATACTGCCTGATACCAGTATTGACGTATATGCATCACCACCTGAAGAGGTTACTAAAGAGTATGATCTCATTATCTGTGACTACTTCTTAGGAGGGGTTACGAGTCGTGAGTTTATAGAGAGTACCAATCTCGATACACCACTTATAATCATTTCTGGAAAGGTTGATGAGGTTGATGTCTCTAGTCTTCCTAAGAGTTTAAACGCACTTATTATATCTAAGAATGAAAATTTCAAAGGCTTGCTTCAGCATTATGCGAAACTTCTTTGCAGAGATGAGAAAGTTGAAAAGAGAGAACACTTTGTAGATTATAAGACTTTATTTCTTGATCTTGTTCATGATCTAAAGAATGATTTAATGTGGTGTTCATATTTTGATTATCTCTCAAGAGGGGATGTCGATATGGATGAAGATTACTTAAAAGATAAGATCGTTCACTCATCTATTTTTGCATTTACTAGATTGACTGAAATGTCTGACTATGTGAACTCTGAAAAAGAAGTATATTCAAGTCTCAAAGAGTCTTTCGAACATATAAAGGGTTCTCGAGTTATTGAAGAACATAAAGATGCCATTGAATTTAGCGGTGAAGCAGATAAGAATATAACTTTTGTATCTAGCTTTTTTCTCTCTGTAATATTGAAGAATCTTATTGAAAACTCATGCAAATATGCTGATCCCGAAAAACCTCTTAAAATTGATATTAGCTATACTGAAGACATGGAAAATCACACGCTGACTGTGAAAGATAACGCAAAGGGAATGACAAAAGACCAGTCGAAGAAGTTGTTTACCAGAAGACAAAAAAGTGATTCTGGAATGGGCATGGGTCTGGTTGTTTTAAATAGAATTATCAAATCTCATAAAGGCTCTATTAAAGTTAAGACGCAACTAGGTCAAGGAACATCTATTTATATTAACTTTCCAAAGGTTAGGCCTAATTAATATCAGATAAAAATTACAAACTCTTATTATCTTAATCAGATGTATTTGATATAAATCCTAAAAAAAAGGGATATATATGAAACATTTGATTCTAGTTCTAGCTACGATTTTTTCTATTAATACTTTCGCGACAGTTGTTGAGGTTGTTCCATTGGAAAATGGAGTACTTTTTGAAGATGATAACTGGGGTGCTATAGATTACTATGCTAAGAGACTTGAAGATAACACTTACATATGGCTTGGTAACGACCGAAAAGCCAAACTATATAAGCCTGGAAAATATGAAATTGGTGGACAGTCTGTTAACAATATCTGTTATTCATCGTCAAAAGTAATCAACGTCAAAGAAGAGAAGTATAAGGCCATAGAGCTTAATATTTCTTGTGAGTAAAGATATTCCAAATAATCACGTTGAAATTCAAAAATCGAGTGAAAGAGGATCTGCACGCTATGACTGGTTAGAAAGTAGATTCTCCTTTAGTTTTGCCAATTACTACAACCCACAGAAAATGGGTTATGGGGTATTGAGAGTCTTAAATGACGATATCATAGCCCCTTCAATGGGGTTTGATACACACCCTCATCGAAATATGGAAATAGTCTCTGTTCCAATTTATGGCCGTTTACGTCATAGAGATACTATGGGGAATGACTATGTTATTGAAGAAGGTGAGATTCAAACAATGTCTGCAGGAAGAGGTATTGCTCATAGTGAGTACAATGACTCTAATACAGAACACGCAAACTTCCTACAGATCTGGATTCTTCCAAAGAAAAAGAATATTGATCCTCAATATTCTCAAAAGAAATTCTCTCTTGAACAAAGAAGAAATAAATTACAACTAGTCGTATCACCAGATGGTCGCAATGATTCTGCAATCATAAATCAGGATGCGTTCTTCTCTCTTGTAGATCTGAGTGAAAAAAATAGTCTTATCTATGAAAAGTATGAAAAAACAAATGGCATTTACTTCTTTGTCATCGATGGGCATATGAAAATTAATGATATTGAGTTAGTGAGAAGAGACGGGCTAGCGACGAGTGAAATCGATGACGTCGTGTTAACCTCACTTGCACAAACAAATCTTCTTATCATTGAAGTTCCACTTTACAAAGATTTGACATAAGAATCGATGGCGAAGCCTATTTTTCATATTAATTATATGTCATACTAATCTCATGAATAGTAAGCTAATTTTTATCTCTTGGATCATTTCATTCATTGCGACTTTAGGTAGTCTTTTCTTTAGTGAAGTGATGGAGTTTCCTCCATGTGCCTTGTGTTGGTATCAACGTATCGCTATGTATCCTCTAGTTTTTATTTTTGCCGTTGGGTACTTCGTTGGTAAGCGTGAGAGTATTCTCTTCTCTCTACCTCTTGTTCTAACAGGATGGATAATTGCACTTTATCATAATCTCTTGCACTACGAAATCGTGCCAGAGACAGCATCGCCTTGTCGTGAGGGGATTTCTTGTTCAACTGTTTATATCGAATGGTTTGGTTTTATAACAATACCAATGTTGTCCTTTTTTGCTTTTAGTATTTTAGGTCTTTTACTTTTTTTCACTAATAGGGGAATGAATGAAGAATAATATATATCTCTTTGTAGGAGCTACTGCTTTATTACTAGGTGTCTTTATTGCGGGAACAGGAATCTATAAAAGATCCCAAGCACAGAATTATACTTTCCTCGCTAAAGAAAACTCAGAAGTCTTTGTGCGTGAGCATTCTCCTCGAATGGGTAGTGAAGATGCCAGAGTATTTCTTATTGAGTATCTCGATCCGGAATGTGAAAGTTGTCGCATGTTCTACCCTGTTGTTAAAAAAATTATGGAAGAGTATTCAGGTAAGATTCAGTTAGTTGTTCGTTATGCTCCATTTCATAGAAATTCAAAGCATGCGATTCGAGTTTTAGAAGCTACAAAAGAACAAGGTAAGTATTGGGAGGCTTTAGGATTTCTCTTTGAAAATCAACCTAAGTGGGCCGATCATCACAATCCAAAGCCTGAAATGGTTTATGAGCTTTTACCACAAATTGGTATTGATATCGCTAAGCTTAAAGAAGATATGAAGAATCCAAAAATCGATAAAGTTATTGAGCAAGATTATCAAGATTTAAAAACTCTTAATGTTCGTGGAACTCCAAGCTTCTTTGTTAATGGAAAAAAGCCTGAGGGATTCGGTTATATGCCACTTAAAAAACTTATCGAATCAGAGGTTGCTGAAGCTTACAAAGATTAACTTGAGCTAAATCATCACACTTAAATTTTCAATTATGTTTATGTTTTGTAGAGATTACACCCTATAATCATATCTCTTTAACTCTGTTAATGTACTACTAACAAAAGGAATATCTATGCTAGATTTTAACTACTATAATCCCACTGAAATTATCTTCGGTGAAAATCGTCTTGAAGAATTAAATGAAAAAATTGAAAACAGCTCTCGAGTTATGATCACCTATGGTGGTGCAAGTGCAAAGAAGTATGGAACTGTTGATAAAGTAAAGAAAGCGCTTGGAGAAAGAAAGGTTATTGAGTTTTCAGGAATTGAGGCCAACCCTAAATTTGAGACTCTCATGGAAGCCGTGAAGCTGGCGAAAAAAGAGGATATTGATTTTATCGTTGCCATTGGTGGTGGCTCAGTAATGGATGGAACAAAGTTTATATCACTTGCTATGCACTACGATAAAGAGCCTCAAGATATTCTTGCTCATGGCTTTGAGCATGTTCCTGCAGTTAAGGCGACACCTTTTGGCTGTGTTGTGACATTGCCGGCAACTGGTTCAGAGATGAATCCGGCAGCCGTTATTACTCTTGGAGGACATAAGCTTCCGATGATGTCACCGCTAGTTTTTCCTAAGTTTTCATTTCTTGATCCGCTTTTAACGAAAACTCTTCCTAAAGAGCAAATTGCAAATGGCGTAGTTGATGCTTTTATACATGTCATCGAACAGTATTTAACATATCCCGTTGATGCGCGAGTTCAGGATAGAGCAGCGGAAGGAGTCCTTCAAACACTTCTAGAAGTTGGAGAGAAGACTTACAACGATAATGATGATCTTAATGCCAGAAAAAACTTTATGTGGGCGGCCACTTCAGCGCTTAATGGCTCTCTTGGTGCCGGTGTTCCTCAGGATTGGACCACTCATATGATAGGCCATGAGCTAACCGCTCAATATGGAATTGCTCATGGACGTACATTAACGATTGTTCTTCCTTCGCTTCTAAGAGAGAGAAAAGAGAAGAAGAGAGAGAAGCTCTTACAATACGCTCAAAGAGTTTGGAAGATCACTGATGGAAGTGATGATGAGAAAATAGAAAAAGCGATCCAAAAAACAGAGAGCTTTTTTAATTCTCTTGATATTAAAACGAAGCTCTCTGATTACGGAATCGATGATAATGGTATCGATAGCATTGTCTCTAATTTAGAAAAACTTGGAATGACAGCACTGTCTGAGACTGAAGACTTAGGTCTTGATACTGTTAGAAAAATATTAATTGCAGCTAAGTAGGAGATAAGAATGTCTGATGTATATACACCGCCAAAAGTTTGGACTAATGATGAAGAGAATGGTGGAGAGTTTGCAAGTATAAATAGTCCAACAGCGGGTGCACGTGAAGAAAAAAAGCTTCCTGTTGGAAAGCATCCATTTCAGTTATATTCGCTTGGTACTCCAAACGGAGTGAAAGTAACGATTATGTTTGAAGAGCTCCTAGAGCTTGGGATCAAAGACGCTGAATATGATGCTCACTTAATTAATATAGGTGAGGGAGATCAATTTACAAGTGGCTTTGTAGATATTAATCCAAACTCTAAAATCCCTGCTCTTGTTGATAAGAGTGATAGTAAAGATATCTCTGTTTTTGAGTCGGGCTCAATTCTTATGTATCTCGCAGAGAAGTTTAATAAGTTCTTACCAAAGGATATAGAGAGGAGAACAGAAGTTCTCAATTGGCTATTTTGGCAAGTCGGAAGTGCTCCTTATCTCGGTGGTGGCTTTGGTCACTTCTATGCTTACGCACCAGAGAAGTACAAATACCCAATTAATCGTTTTGCAATGGAAGCAAAGAGACAACTTGATGTTCTCGATAAGAAACTTGCAAATACTCAGTATATAGCCGGTGATGAATATTCTATTGCTGATATGGCGATTTTTCCTTGGTATGGCATTCTTGCCAAAGGAAAAATTTATAATGCAGCTGAGTTTCTTTCGGTCCATGAATATAAGAATATTCTTCGTTGGTCTGATGATCTCTTAAAAAGGCCTGCTGTTCTAAGAGGACGCTTAGTGAATAAGTCATGGGGCGATGATGATCAGCAGCTTAAAGAAAGGCATGATGCTTCAGATTTTGATAATATGAGACTAGATTTTTAACATTCTTAATATGAAGTTCTTATTAGTTCTACTTTCAATTATTTCGATCCAATTAAGTACTCCAGCTAAGAGTTTTAGCTGGAGGGAACTTGATTTAAGGACTGACTTTCTTATTGTTCGACATGCTCTTGCTCCTGGGATGGGTGATCCAGCAGATTTTAAGCTTTCTGATTGTCAGACTCAGAGAAATCTTAATGTCGTTGGGAGAAAACAGGCAAAGAGTATTGGTGACTTCATAAAGAAGAATTACACAGGAGCTGTTGAAGTTTACAGTAGTGAGTGGTGTAGATGCCTTGAGACGGCAAAAATTCTCGGTTTAGGAAGCGTAGAGAAACTTTCAGAACTGAATTCCTTCTTTCAAAATATGTCTGAGGAACAAAGAGTTACAAATAACTTTAAGAAGTGGCTGTCAGAGTCGAATAAAAATAATTTGAAAATCTTCATTACTCATCAAGTAAATATAACGGCGCTTCTAGGAGTCTTCCCTCAAAGTGGTGAAGTCATTGCTGCAAGAATGAAAAATGGAGAAACTAAGGTATTAGAAAGATTTAAGATCGGGATGAATTAATGAAGCTAACTATAGTTCTTGGCAATCAGCTCTTTCCACGAAAGCTTTATGCGGATTGTGAGTATGTCTTTATGTCTGAAGACTTTGATCTCTGTACTCATTTTAAATATCACAAACATAAGATTATATTCTTTCTCGCAAGTATGAGAAATTTTAGAGATGAATTGATCTCTAAGGATATCAAGGTCGATTATTACAAGCTTAAGAAAGGACTTTCTTTTTTTAAGAATCTTAAGAATACGATTAAGACGAAAAAGATTACAGAAATTGAGTTATTTGAAATTGAAGATAAGTTCTTTGAAGCTGAAATTATAAAGTTTTGTGAAAAAGAAGGACTTAGTCTTAATATCAAGCAATCACCAATGTTTCTTGTTTCACGTGAGAGCTTTAAAGATTATAACGAACAAGCAAAGAAGCCTTTCATGAAATCCTTCTATGAGGGACTGAGAAGATCAACTGGAATACTCATGAACGATGATGGTAATCCTGTTGGGGGAAAGTATAGCTTTGATGCAGAAAATAGAAAGAAAATACCAAAGAAATATGAAGTCATTGAAAACCCTGTCTCTTTCGAACATGATGAGAACACTAGAGAAGTTATTCAATCTGTTGATAAGTATTTTTCTGATCACCCTGGAGAAAGTGAAAACTTCTGGATGCATACTTCAAGAAGTGGCGCTTTAAAAGAACTAGATTATTTCTTTAAAAATAAATTTGAAAAATTTGGAGATTTTGAAGATGCAATTGATGATAGAGATCCATTTCTTTATCACTCGGTTTTAAGTCCTTATATAAATATCGGGTTCTTGCCTCCAGAGGAAGTTGCTAAAAGAGCACTTGAGCAAGATGTGAGTATTAACTCTCAAGAGGGCTTCATTCGTCAGGTGATCGGATGGAGGGAGTTTGTAAGAGGTATCTATCAAGAATACTCCGAAGAACAAGAAGAAAGTAATTTCTTTGAACACAAGAGAAAGCTTAGTGATCACTGGTATAATGGAAGTACAGGAATAATCCCTCTAGATGATGCTATTAAGAAGGTACTGAAGTTTGGTTATGGCCATCATATCGAGAGGTTAATGATTGTCTCTAATCTGATGCTTCTGTGTGAAATAGCGCCAAAAGAAGTCTATAAGTGGTTTATGGAGATGTATGTTGATTCAAGTGATTGGGTGATGGGACCAAATGTCTTTGGTATGGCGCAGTTTAGTGATGGTGGTATTTTCGCTACAAAACCTTATATATGTGGTTCTAACTATATTTTAAAGATGAGTCACTATAAGAAAGATGATTGGTGTGAAGTCATGGACGGTCTCTATTGGAGATTTATCGATAAGCATAAAGAATACTTTTCATCGAATTACCGTTTGAGCATGATGGTTAAAATGCTTGAGAAAATGGACTCTGAAAAAAGAAAGAGAATTTTTAAAAAAGCAGATGCCTTTATTAGTAAAGTCACAAAGTAATTAGCTATAGAACTTAATAAGAAGTTTGATAATTTCTTCTTCACAGCTATACTTTGTCCACTTCTTTACGTATTCAAATTCAGGATCATAGTCTCTTAGCTGTTTGATGGTGTTAAATACACGTAACCCTCTCGGGTCATTTCCTACTCCAGCTAGATACTGCCAGTTTCCCCAGTTTGAATAAACATCATAATCTATAAGGTGATCTTCAAAGAATTTTGCACCAATTCTCCAATCAATATTGTATGAGTTAATGAGAGATGATGCAAAGACTTGTCTAAGCCTATTTGAGACAAAGCCTGTTTCTATCAGTTCATTACAGACTGCTCTCATGAAGGGATCTTTTTCAAATAGAACTTCAAACTCAAGATCAGGTATGTCCCGATCATACTTTTCAAATCCGTCAATACCATGAAGTGAGAAGAACTTTTGTTGATGCTTTTGGTAACTCCAATAAAAGTATTCACGCCAAAGTAATTCAAACTTAAGCCAATAGGTTGACTTATTCTCACCATGCTCTTGTTCATATTCACCAATGTAGTTATAGAAAAACCTTGCGTTTAATCTTCCTGAGCTGAGGTATTGGGATAGTTTTGTCGAATAGTCTCTACCAATAATACCATTTCTTATATCAAAGTATTCTTTAGCAAGATGGTTTTCGTAGAAGAAGTAATTTAATTCATTTTGAAGGCTAGTATCTGTTGCTTGATATATATTCGTAGAAAACTTACTAGGTAAGTTTTTTTCAACTTTCTTTCTAAAAGGGGTAAATGTCTTAATAGTACTAGAGTCATAATTATCTAGTAGTCTGTTTTGAGCTCCCTGCTTTAGTCCTAGCTCTTTGATGAGAAGCATTTCATCAAAAGAGTTCCAGCCGAAAAAATAGCCGTCTGTCATTTGGATTTGAGATAGCTCATTAAAATTAACGAGTTCAATGTCCGACACTTTCTCTTTTAGAAAATTATATGTTTGAAGATGAAACTCTCTTCTTTGTTTCTTTGCTTCAGAGCAGAAGGTGTATATGACTTTATCATAATCTTTAATTTGATGGGCCTTAAGGTGTTCAAGCGCTTGTGAAATGTTATTTTGAATAATTAATACTTTCATACTCTTATCTTCTTTGGTCTTCTCTTCTTGTATCTTCTCGTATGTTTTTCAATGATGTCTTTTGAATGTGACTTAGCGTGTTCTGACTTCTGTGTCTTCCAAAGTATATCTTGTGCATTCTTATAGGCCTTTTCAAATTTTACAATGGGCCTAGGATAGTCTTCGCCAATTTTTAAACCATACATCATTTGTTCAATTTCTGTCATTTTCCATGGTTCATGAATATATTCAACAGGAATGTTTTTTAGCTCAGGAACCCACTTTTTGATGAAATCTCCGTTCTTATCTTTTTCCTTTGATTGCTTAATTGGATTATAAATTCTAATCGTATTAATTCCTGTTGTTCCGGCCTGCATTTGAAATTGAGAAAAGTGTATTCCCGGCTCATAGTCTAGAAACATTCTTGCTAGGTAACCAGCTCCTGCCTGCCATGGCTGCCATAGTAGGTGAGTGAAGAATGACACGACAGTAGATCTAAGTCTAAAGTTCAGATAGCCTGTTTCTTTGACACATCTCATGGCCGCATCAATTAATGGGTAACCAGTCAGACCATTTTTCCATGCTTTTATGTAGTTTTTATTTTTCTTTGATCTCAAGTGATTGAATGCTGGATTGATATTTTTAAATTCAATATCTGGTTGCATCTCAAGTTTTTGGATAAAGTGGCAATGCCATTTTAATCTCGTCATGAATTGATTGAGAGAGACTTTATTTTGCGTATTGATCTTCTTATATTTCTCACACTCTTGATAAATGTATCGAATAGAGATATTACCCCAAGAGATATGAGCTGATAGGAGTGAGCAGTAGTAACGTGATTTATCAGGATAACTAATTGATCCCCAGTATTTATCAATTTTATTAGTGAGGAATTCATTGAGAAGTTTTTGAGCATTTCTTTCTCCTCCCTCGAGCATCTTATTTTCTCTTAGGATGAGTTGTTCTTTTATATTAGCAGGAATTATAAATCTATCTCTTATTTCTTTATCTAAAAGTGACTTAGTCATATCAGGCACCATTGCTTGATCAGCTTTGATATTTTTAATCCATGCCGCGTCCCAGCCAGAGCGATTTTTTAAGCCCCTTATAACCATATTGTTTTGAAACTCTCTCCACCTTATTCCATTTTGCTTAAAGTACTTTCTAAGAAGAATATCTCTTTCAAAGCTTAAATCGTTACCTGTTTCCATATGAGAGAATGTGGTGATGTCTTTATATATCTCAGTTAGGTCTTTGAATATATCTATCGCCTCTCCATATAGATAGAGTATTTTGATACTTTGTTTTTCTAAGTCCTTTAGGGATTGGTACACGAAGCGCCAATGTCTTATGTCCCAGTCATAGTTATTTGATTGAGATGGCTCAAAGATATAGATGAGAATGGAATCCTCTTTGAGTGACTCTAATAGGGCATGATTATCAATTAAGCGAATGTCTCTTTTGAACCAAAAAATATTCATGAGTAACTATATCTTGGGTAAATAGATTTTTATAGATTGGTCTAATAATTGGTTAAGATTATCGTAAGAGTCTCTAAGTGCCTGAAAATTTTGAAAGGTATAAAATGAGACGACACTGTATGTAATATTAGTAAAGAACTAACATCGTATACTTTTTATCACTTGAATTAAAGATATCCACTACAACATTTGAGTTAGAGTATCAAAAGCGTATTCTAGATAGATTAGAAGAACTTAATATGTAATTTTATAAACTTTAGGGTAAGCACTTGTCTGTGTTCACTTTTTTTATCATTTTCCGATAAGAAAGAATGAAGTTTTTAATCATCTTTATAGTTTTTAGCCCTTTTTCTCTTGCTGCTGATTATAATCCTGTAGGAGGGTGTATCAATTGCAGTCCTGTAACTAAGAGCTCAGAGACAATGTTTAGTACAGGCCTGTTACCTAAGCTTTCATTTGAAGACACTAGTGCTGAAGATGAATCTAGCGCGCATAAGTCAAGATTGAACTTACTTAGCAACCTTAACTCATATAATATTGAAGAATTTGATATTTTTGAAATCCTAGGTCTAAAAGATACTAGTATTTCAGACCAGATTCTACTTTTTGAGGAAGCCTTGGAGAAATCATTATCTTTTCATGCGGATAAGAAGGATTCAGAACTTTTAATGGATAGCTCTTTAAAACGCTTGATAAGTCTCATCGAGAAAGAGAAGTCTATAGGCTCAAAGCGATTAAAGGAATTGATTGCATTTGCAAACCTTGTTGTAAGCACAGATGATCATCGGAAAATTAAAGAATCTATGACGAACCTTTTTAGTAACACTAGCTTTGTAGAGATAAATTTGAATATTGCAGAGGCCATGAGTGATATAGACAATGATGTTGCCACTGAATATTTAAAAACCGCAATTGGTGGAGAGGTGACATTTGACAATGTATTAGGAATTATTGATGTTGCACAAAGTACTTATACTTCCCCTGAGAAAAGTCTTTTTCAAGAAAAGATATTAAGTTTAATCGGTGATAATGTTAATTCTCTAGAAAAAGTAAGAAATAGAAATGGAGATAATTTATTATGTTTTCATACAAGATCATTATTTAGATATTCTGAAGAGTCTGAAAATGGTTTATATATTCCTTTAAGCACGTCTAAAGCTTATGGCCTTGATAATGAGCTGCCTGATGATAAAATACAACTTATACTATTGCTTTCTAGGCTAGGGTTTTCAATGGATACTATGTGTTCAGATGGTAGGGATTCAAAATACCATATGATGAAACTTTATAACGAAGGAAAACTAACTGATTTGTCGACTGAAGAAAAAGTAACCTTAGGGTTAGATCAGGATAGTTGCTATAGACTTAGTAGGCTAAATTTAAATGATGTATGTAATGTTGCGAAAGTAATAGGCTTTATGGAAGACTCTCTGGTTGATAATGAGAAAAAGTCTCTTGCGAAACCTAGCTCTGAGATTACTCATATTGATATTGGTCCATCTAATACTTGTTCAGTAATTCTATTTGATAAAATTATGACTGGTGTGAATAAGGATATCTCTGATCGTGAGCTATCTGTTACAATTAAAGATAAGCACTATGAAAAAGTCAATTTAGATACTTTTTTGAGAGAGTTGAAGAAATTGTCGAAGTAGAGATTGTTGAGTTAAGGTCTTTTATTGCGATTTGCTATATTATCTTTATCTAGACGAAAACAAAGTCTTGATGTTAATATTAAGTTGTGAAGTTTATAAATCTCTTTATCATATTCCTCTTGTCAGTTAATTTATCAACAAATGGTTGTGAACCATTTGAAATGGATGATCACTGTCAGACTGAGAAGGTCTCAAGTGAAAAGAGTTGCCATGAGTCAGGTGAAGATCAACATAGTGATGATCATGAACATGAGTCTTGTGATTGTGGATGTCATCTTCATTCTCATTATCATGTTGTCCTTAATCTCGAAAGTTTTTCAAGTATTGATTCTTATTCTCATAAGAAGTTATTAATTCCAAGTCGACCAAATTTACTTCCGAGTAACTATATTGACGAAGTCATTCGCCCGCCAATTTCTTAAGCATTTCTACCTAAGTTTATCTAAATTACAAAAATTAATTGAATCTAGAGGTATATATGTTTCACAAATATGTGATTGCCATGTGTTTCAGTTGCACGTGTTTACTTGCGGCGAGCTTAAGACTTGAGGCGAAGTTATTTAAGTCAAAATGAGGGTTTAAAAGCAAAGGAAATACTTGTTCAGTCTAAAGAAGAAAGTATTAAGTTGGAAAAGGCCAAGCTTTTACCACGAGTTGGTGTTCACCTGGAGTATGAAACACTCTCGAGTGATATAAAAGATGAAAGTGAGAAGTTTTCGTCTATTTACGGAGAGCTTAACCTATTTAATGGTTTTAAAGATCAGGCCTCGATAGAGCGCTCAAGAAATAGTGCATTAATAGCCAAGGAAAGTCTAAGCTTCACAAAACTTCGAAGTCTTAAAAGAGTTGAGATGCTCTTTTATAAATTTAAATATCTTGATAAGAAGCTAAGAACCTTAAAGAAGGAACAAAAGCGCTCACTTTTTCATCAAAGATTAGTGGAGAAACGACTTGCTTCAGGACTTGTTACAGAGACTGATCTCTTTGAGTTTAAGCTCTATTTAAATAAGCTAAATACTTTGATCGAGTATACAGAATTAGAGCAGGTTAATATCTATAACCAGCTTTTCTTGTTAGTTGGCCTAGACCCAGGCCATAAGAATGAAATTGTTGGGGATATACCACATCTGCATATTGAAACTAAATTAAGTGAACTACTTAATTCCGCCCAAGATAGCCCGGCCGTTAGGTTAAGTGATCTTAAAGTTCAAGATAAGCGCATCACAACAAAGTACTCTAAGTCAAATTGGCTTCCCAGACTTGATTTAAAAGCTGAATATGGAAAACTAGATGATGTTGAGACAGGCATTAGTCCAGAAGAGACTTCTTCTCAAATTAGTCTCTCTGTCAAATGGGAGCTTTATTCTGGTGGTGAATCTGTCGCCGATTCTAAAATCTCGAGACTAAACGAGCTTGCATCAATTCATCAAAAAAGAAATGCGCAGACAAATTATCGAATTGCTATTGAGCGCAACTTTAATGCTCTTATGATGCTTGAGAAGTCAATTGATCAGGAGGAGAGAAACTTAAAACTTGCAAAGAAACTCTATCGAATGACCCTTAAGGAATATAAGAAGGGTGTTAAAGATTCAGGGGCATTACTTAGTGCTAGTAAAGATATTAGTGAGAGTGAGGGAAGAGTTTTTGAATTGAAGCTTAATTACGTCTCTAAAAAACTCAATCTTGAAGAATTGTCTGGAAAAGTTTTGAGCTTTAAAACGATTTCACATTAAAGGATTTAAATATGTTTGATTATATAATAAGAAAATCACTACGGAATAAGGGGGGAGTGCTCTTTTTAACGCTACTTATCCTTGTTTATGGATTGATTTCATTAAGTAAAATACCAATTGATGTCTTTCCAAACCTCAATCGTCCTACCGTGACAATTTTAACAGAATCTCATGGACTAGCTCCAGAAGAGGTGGAGTCATTAGTTACTTTTCCAATAGAAGTTGCTCTCAATGGAACTCCGGGCGTGAATCGAATTCGTTCGAGTTCAGGCGTTGGTCTATCAATCGTGTGGCTAGAATTTGAATGGGGGACAGATATATATAGAAATAGGCAACTAGTTTCAGAAAAGCTAAGTCTGATTCAAAGTCGTCTTCCTGAAGGGATCACTCCTACCATGGGACCGATCACTTCTATTATGGGAGAGATTCAGTTGATTGGGTTAAACTCAACTGATCCCGCTTTTAATCCAATGAGACTTAGAAGTATTGCTGATTGGAGTATTCGTCCAAGGCTTCTCTCTATTAATGGAATTTCACAGGTCATTCCAATTGGAGGAGGCGTAAAGCAATTTCAAATTCTTATTGATTCAGGAAAGTTACGAAAGAAAAACCTATCCATTGAAGATGTGGATGAAAACTTGAGGCACCTCAGTGAAAATAGTACAGGAGGTTTTGTCTCTTTAAATAATCAAGAATATTTGATTCGAAATCTTGGACGTGTTGAAACGCTTGAAGATATTGAAGAATCCATTGTTGGAGTTTTTAGAGGAGAGAGTGTTAAGGTCAAAGATATTGCTGAAGTTAAAATTGGAAAACAGATCATGCGTGGGGATGCCAGTATTGATGGTCGTCCAGGTGTTATTCTGGCGATTAAGAAACAACCTGGTTCCTCTACGATAAAGTTAACACAAGAGATAGAGGCTGCTCTAGGTGATATTGAAAAGAATCTTCCAGAGTCAGTTGTCATTAATAAAAGTCTTTTTAAACAGGCTACTTTTATCAATCATGCCATTGATAATGTTAAAGACGCCCTTCGAGATGGTGCTGTTCTAGTGACTATCATTCTCTTTCTCTTTCTACTGAACTTTAGAACGACATTTATCACCTTGTCTGCAATTCCTGTTTCTCTAGCGATTACGGTTATTGTTTTTAGATACTTTAATCTCGAAATCAACACGATGACTCTTGGAGGTCTAGCTATTTCTATTGGCCTTCTTGTGGATGATGCTATTGTTGATGTTGAAAATGTATTTAGAAGGTTAAAAGAGAATAACAAGAAAGATAATCCTGAGCCAACTTTAAAAGTTGTTTTTTCCGCAAGTAAAGAAGTGAGAAACTCTATTGTCTTTGCAACGGTGATTGTGATCCTTGCTTTTATGCCACTATTCTTTATGAGTGGGCTTGGAGGACGCTTCTTTATTCCTCTTGGTTTATCATTCATTATTTCTTTAGTGGCATCAATGATTGTGTCCCTAAGCCTGACTCCAGTACTATGCTCTATGCTTTTACCAAAACTAGATTCGGTGAAAAATATTGAAGATAGCTTTCTTGTGAAATGGCTCAAGAACATAGATAAGAAGATCGTGAGCTTCTTTGTTGATAAGCCATTTGCAATCATTATTCCAACGATTTTGATTTTTGTGGGATCATTATTTCTTGTTCCAAAGTTTAATCAAGAATTTCTACCAAAATTTAATGAGGGGACAGCGATGATCTCCGTCACATTACCTCCTGGAGTCTCTCTTGAATATTCTAATGAACAAGGGTTAAAAGCAGAAAAACTGATTAAAGAAGTTCCTGAGGTTAAGCACGTTAGTCGCAGAACCGGCCGTGCTGAGCTTGATGAGCACGCTGAGGGAGTAAATGTTAGTGAGATCGATGTAGACTTCTTTGTGGATAAGGGAAGAGACAGAGAAGTTGTCTTGCAAGAGATTCGGCATAAGCTTGGGGAGAATTTAATTGGTGCCAGTATTAATATTGGTCAGCCAATTTCTCATCGACTTGATCATATGCTTTCAGGAGTAAATGCTCAAATTGCGCTTAAGATATTTGGACCAAATAGAGATGAATTAAAAGTTCTGTCCAATAAAGTATTTCACGCCATAAAGGATGTTAAAGGTCTTGTGGATCTACAAATTGAAAAACAAGTTGAGGTTCCTCAGATTAAGTCTTACTTCATAAGAGAGGATGCACTTAAGTATAATATTAATATAGGTAAGCTATCCGATCTTCTAGAAGTCGCATTACAAGGAGAGGTTGTTGCTCAAGTGATCGATGAACAAAGAGTCTTTAATGTGTTTTCAAGATTAAATGATGACTCAAGATCAAATGTGGAACGTCTACAAAACCTTGTCGTTAAAGTTATGCCAAATGGACAAAGAGTTACTCTATCAATGATTGCTGATGTCTATGAAGCGACAGGACCTAATGTTATCAATCGAGAGAATATGCAAAGGAGAATTGTTGTTCAGGCCAATGTTAGTGAAAGGGGACTTGATAGAGTCATAGCTGATGTTAAGTCAAAGATTAATTCGACGATAAAACTTCCTGAAGGATACTTCTTGAAATTTGATGGTCAATTTAAAGAGCAAAGAGAGTCATCAGAGAAGATCCTCATTGCGGGAGTAGCAGCGGTTATTTTAATGTTCTTTCTTTTATTAAGTCATTTTAAATCAAGTTTTGTCACCTTTCAGATTATGTTAAGTATTCCACTTGCCATTATTGGAAGTGTGGTCGCCATATACATTACTGATAAAACTGTTTCTCTGGCGTCAATCGTTGCTTTCATTGCATTATTTGGTATTGCTTCTCGTAATGGTGTTTTAATGATTTCTCATTACTTACACTTAATGAAAGAAGAGAATCATGAATTCTCAAAGGAGATGGTCATTCAAGGTACACTTGAAAGACTCGTTCCCGTTTTAATGACAGCATTATCGGCAATGCTAGGGCTCGTCCCCTTACTCATGTCTGCAGGTGCTCCAGGAAAGGAAGTTCTGTATCCCGTTGCCGTCGTTATTGTTGGAGGACTTTTCTCTTCCACAATACTTGATATGTGGGTTACTCCGGCAGTTTTCTATCGTTTTGGAAAGAAGTCAGCATATAAATATATAAATAGAACAAATAAGAAAGAGGAGATTTTATGAAGAGTTTATTAATAGTTTTAATGTTTAGTACTTTTACTTTTGCCCATGAGGGACATGATATTCCAGGTGCTATCCCACCAGCTCCACATGGAGGCGTTATTTCTGAGGCAAAGCATATGCATCATGGGTCGCATGATCACGATCACCATGAAGCATCTAAGAGAGAGATTTTCTTTGAGGGAAGATTTAATAATAATCAAATTGAGATTTATGCACTAGAGCTTGACTCAAAGACGTATAAGACGTTCACTACTCTAGATAATAAGAAATTTAGTAAGTTTAATGTTAAGGTCATTGATGCGCGAAAGAAGAAGACTTTAGATACTGATGTAAAATTAGTGAAAAAGCATTGGACTATTAAAATTACAAATAATAGAGTAAGAAGATTCTTCGTTGATATTCACGGTCTATACGACGGGGCAAAGTACAAAGCGAGAATTCAGGTAGAGAGAAAGTAGTTTATGAGTATTGAATTAAGGTTACTAGAAATTGATGATCGAGATTTTTTTCTTGATATCCTTAAGGATGATTGGGGTGACTTTCCCTTTCTACATTACTTTGAAAGTTTAGCAAACTCGGACTTTGAGAAATATGTAACTATATTAAAAGGACTTCCCGCTGGTGATAATTTACCCGCGGGGCATGTCCCTTGCACCTTTCTCTTTGCCTTTGATGAACAGGGGCAAATTGTAGGCCGTGTTTCCATTAGACATAAATTAACTGAAGATCTTACAAAGTTCGGTGGCCATGTGGGATTTGCTATTCGTGAGAAATTTAGAAGAAGAGGATATGCTAAAGAAGTTCTCTCTCAATCGTTACTATATATACGAGAGAGTTTAGAGACTGAAGAAAAAATTCTAGTGACTTGTGATCACGACAATATTGGTTCAATTAAGATTATTAAAAGTTGTGGTGGTGTTTTAGAGAATCAGGTAGAAAACACTAAGAAAGGGATAACCAATCGATATTGGATTTCATTATGAATGTTTTCTATAAAAATAAAGTTTTATTGAAGGATATTTCTTTAGCAAATAATTTTTGGTCAAAACTCTCTGGCTATATGTTTCGCAAAGCACCCCATGTCTCTGGAATTTTATTTTTTACTTCAGGCTCGATGCAAACTACATTCATGAGATTTAGTTTAGACATAATTTTTTTAAACTCTGAAGATCGGATCGTAAAAGTTCTTAGAGGTGTCAGACCTTGGCGATTTACCAAGTCTTATAAAGGTACGAAGACTGTCCTCGAGGTACCCGTCGGGGTTATCCCTGCAAGTCTCACCGAAGGTGAAAAGATAAGTTTCTTGGAGTGAAATTGTTCTGTAATTTCAAAGATGTCTAAGATTCTCTGGTCGTTTACCATATGAAATAGTAATATTTTAAAATGTACAAACTAAGAGGCTATCAGCAAGAAGCCGTTGATAAATCAATCGGACATTTTAAGAGAACACGTGATCCCGCGGTTATCGTTCTGCCGACTGGTGCCGGAAAGAGTCTCGTTATCGCTGAGCTTGCCAGAGTTGCAAAAGGTCGAGTTCTCATACTTGCTCATGTTAAAGAACTTGTTGAGCAAAATCACCAGAAATATGTAAGCTATGAACTCGACGCAGGTATCTATTCTGCGGGATTAAATAAGAAAGAGTCTCATCAAAAAGTTATTTTTGGAAGCATTCAATCTGTCGCTAGAGCAGATGATAACTTTTTCAAAGACTTCTCGATTGTCATTATTGATGAATGCCATCGCGTGAGCTTAGAAGAAGATACCCAATATAATACTGTCGTTAAGAAACTGAGACTTAATAACTCTGGGATTTGTATTCTTGGATTAACTGCTACACCTTATCGCTTAGGAGTAGGGTGGATATATAATTATCACTATAACGGTGAAATCAAAACCACTGAAGAGAGATTCTTTAAGCACTGTGTGTTTGAACTTCCTCTTGAATATATGATTAGAAATAAATATCTCACTCCACCAGTAAAAGTAGATATTCCAGTTACTAGTTACGACTTTTCAGACCTGACGGATAAAGGTCGAATGTATACCACCGCAGAAGTGGAAGAGTTATTAAAGAGTCAAAGAAGGCTAACTCCTCTTATCATAAAAAATATTATCGACATCACTGAGAGTTATAATAGGCAAGGTGTGATGATCTTTAGCTCGACTGTTAAGCACGCTAAAGAGATATTAGAGTATCTTCCTGAAAATCAGGCGCAGATTATTTTAGGCGATACAGAAGATGGTGAAAGAGATCGACTTATTGAAGCTTTTAAAAAGAAAGAATTTAAATATCTTGTGAATGTTTCTGTTCTTACGACTGGCTTTGATGCTCCTCATGTGGATGTGATTGCACTTCTAAGACCAACTGAGTCTGTTAGTCTCTATCAGCAAATTATTGGACGGGGCCTAAGATTAGATGAGGGTAAGAAAGATTGCTTTGTTCTAGACTATACTGGGATAGGGCATGACATCTATACACCTGAAGTTAGTGATAAGCGGCCAACAAAAGAGTCCGTCGTTGTTCAAGTTGAATGTCCGAAGTGTAGTTTCTCAAATGATTTTTGGGGCCGAGTCAATGATGATGGATTTGTTATTGAGCACTATGGAAGAAAGTGTCGTGGTGCTCACTTCGATCAAGATACTTTAGAGATGATTCCCTGCGGTTACCGCTTTAGAGCAAAGATTTGTGAAAAGTGCGGTGAAGAGAATGATATTACCGCAAGAGAATGTTCAGCTTGCCAGCATGTTTTAATAGATGCTGATTCTAAACTTAAACAAGCGCGACTTTCAAAGAATGCCCATATCTTAAAGCCAGACTCGGTTGAGCTTTCAAAGAAGCATGATAAGAAGGGCAATGCCTATCTTGAAGTTAAGTATTATGACTTTGATGCTAAGTAGTCTACTGAATCCTTCTACTTAAATAATAGTACAGGCATAAAGAAGTTTAATATTAACTTCTTAAGATCGCATATGCGTCTACCTGAATTATGTGATGCCATTAACTCAGTTGATGATGTTATTAAGTATCAAAAGCTTCTAAGAATGCCTTCTTATGTAATTGCTCGTAAGCAAGAAAAGTTTTGGAAAGTGACTGAGAAAATCTTCGTTGAAGAGCTTCGTTAGAATTTACATTCCTCACTCTCTAAAACAAAGTCATGAAATCTACTATGGTTTCTGGCTTTAGAATTATAGATGAAAGTACCATAGAGACGTTTACCAATTTTTATAATATTTAAGTTAACAAAGTGATCAACTGGACTATAAGCTGATCCATCTTTCATAAGAAACTCAGTGTCTACTTCATAGTAATAGGTAAATGAATTATCAATCTTTGTTCCATGGCCTTTAAACATGACAATAGGCGAATAAGAGTAACTTGTAAGTTTTTGATCAAATCCAGTGAAGAGAGTAAGTAATTCAAGGTTCAGGTATTTTCCTTCCTCAGTTTTATAAGTGTATGAATTATTATTTTCTTCAAAGACGGTCTGGTTTTTCCAGAGTATCGGTCCATGCTCAACCTTTTTGAAGTCAAATGAGATAGTCTTAAAGCATCCTTCAATAATTGAAGCATTGACCGTAAAAGTGAGCGCAAGAATGATTAAAGTTTTCATATTGTTTCCTTTTAAATATATAATGGTGGACCTGAACGATTTTCTTCATCGATGATTTCATTTAACTTCCAAAAGTCATGAATGATACCGATAAAGAATAAGCCGCCAGTAAAAAAATAAATGACCGCTGATACGTACCTGCCAGCATAGAGCCTATGCGCTCCAAAGATTCCTAGATATGTCAGGAGTAGCCAAGCTATATTATAATTTAATCGACCAGTCTTATACTTGATATCTGCTTGTTCATCCATCGCTGGAATAAGAAATAGGTCCACAAGCCAACCAATACCAAAAAGTCCTAAGGTGCAAAGCCAAATGGTTCCAGAAATTGGTTTACCAAAGTAAAACCGGTGAGATCCCGTAAAACCAAAGATCCATAAAATATAACCTATGACAATAGAATGGGAGTCTGTGACACGCATAATATCAGTCGGTTTCATAACTTCTTTGTCTTGCATAAGCTCCTCTTACAATGATATAGAAATTATATATGATGAGTCATAAAAAATAAAATATTCTATCTATAAAGAGGTTATTCATGAGATTTACAATATTACTATTACTCTCTCTATATTCAGTTAGCTCTTTTAGTGCTGATAAGATCCGTTGTGAGTTTAAAAATACAAATGTTAGTGATGATATTTTCATTGTAGAACATGATAAGACAGCAGATACACATAAAACTACTGAATTTGAGAATAATTTGATAAAAGGGTTTGTCTCATATCTCAAAGGCTATTTGGTTGTTCATATTAACTTAATCGAAGCTGATCAATTTTTTAATTTTCGCTCTTATATTGATGAGGGGAGAGTTTTTTCAACCGACCTTTCGACTCCAGAACTTAGTTATTGGATTCTTCTAGAATGTAAATAAAAGTGTTTTATATGACATTATTTTAGAAAGTCATCTTTATTTTATATAAAAACATATACTTATCTTAAGATAGAACTTCGGGAAATATTTTCGCCAATATTTTAACTCATAGGGTTATGGGAGAATATTCAAGTACGTTTTAAAGAGGAGTTCCAATGAAAAACATTTTATTAAGCCTAATAGTCCTAGCACTATTTTCTTGTTCATCGATGAACAATTCACGTGATATCGCTTCTGATGTTCCTAAGTTACCTGGAACTATTCTTGGTATAGCTAAATATAAGTCAACAAGAACTGTCCATCGACCTGGTCCTAGAAAGACTGGAAGACGAAAGACAGTAGAGAGCAAGAGAAAATGGAGAGCAGTTAGAACTTACTTTAAAGAGGTTGAAGGTAAGCCAGGTTTTTATAACGTTATTATTTTAGAATATGTAAACCTTGTGAAGATGGCACCTAAGTATATCTTTTCTAATAAATCACCATTCATCAGTAAGAAGATTGGCTTTCTTAATCAAATTGCTAAACGTATAACAGTATATAGAGCGACTCCAACAGCAGAAAAAGGAAAGCTAGAGATGCAAAGACTTCATTATGTAAATGGTGTCTTAGAAGGTGCGAATAAAGCAAAGCCAAGTATGCTCGTATTATCAAGTGATGAGGCGAACCCTTTAAGTGGAGCTAAGATTACAGCTGCTAGAGATGGTGAGCCTGTAGAGATACACTTTCCAACAGAAGAAGATGAAAAAGGAAAGCAGTATACGCTAGCTCGTTTTACTTACGAAAAAGTAGGACTTGATTCTACATGGAGAATGGACTACTTACCTGGTCCATATCTAGGTGCTTATTATGATGTCGACGATGTCATTCTTAATCTGAAGAATAAGAATGATAAAATGACCGCTGAATTTATCATTAATAAGGATAGAGCACATTTATCTAAGAAAAAAAGAGAGAAGCAATTAACAAATAAGAAGTCAGCTTACATTAAAGGAAGTTTTGAAGCTAAAGAAGTTGAAGATGGTATCTTCGTTTTCGAAGCTGTGGATGATAATGCTGTTAAAGCTGAACATGTAGAAGGAAAACTTGGACTATTTATTGATATCTTTGATGCGACAAAAGCATTAAATCAAGATGTTGTTGAATTAGTACTTGTCGATTCTGATAAGCCCGAAGACTTTCTTATGTACTATGAGCATCCAGAAAATGGTGATGGTCAAGATCATAAGCTAACAAAAGAATAATATTACAGGGCCTTTATAGGCCCTTTTTTTTTGACTGAATAAAGACAAACTTCTAATCTTTATTCATGAAAAATATTAAAATCAAACTTCTTTCACTAGCACTCATTCTATTCATAAGTTCATCACAAGCATTAGCTAAAATTGAAATAACCTGGTTTGGAACAACAACCTTTAATATCTCAGATGGAAAGACCGCTATCTTTTTTGATCCCTTTGTCACAAGGCCTGGTCTTTGGAGTATCGCTACTTTTAAAAGTGAGAAGTCTAATATCTTCCATGTAAAGAGATGGCTTAAGAAAATCGATCAAGAAAATATCAAGGCAATCTTTGTTAGTCACACTCATTACGATCATGCTTTTGATCTCGTTAACTTTCATAAGGAAACTGGAGCAATGGTTTATGGCTCACACTCTGCTAAGAATATTCTCTTGGGTGGTAAAGTCGATAAGAAATACTTCACTCACTCTAAAGTGAATAAGACTTTTAAAATTGGGAACTTTAAGATTACAGTTCTTAATGGGGAGCATCCATCTCACTTCCTAGGAATGACTTTTTGGAATGGTAAAATTGAAGCACCACTTCCAGAGGATTCTGCTCTTTATAAGTACAAGCAAGGTGAAGTTTATAATTACTATATAGAGCATCCAGAAATGAATATTTTCTTTCATCCATCAGGTGTCCCTGTGCTTAAAAAGAAAGATCTAGAGAATAAGAAGGCAAGGGTTGTTATTCAGGGGATAGCGAAGAGAGAGAGTAGTGAAGGGCTTCTTAGTAAAATTATCCGTCCACTGGCACCTAAGTATGTCATACCAGCGCACCATGATTATTTCTTTCAGTCCTTAGAAGATGGATTTGATCCAATGCCATCTGTAGACCCAGAAGAGTTTCGTAAAACGCTTTTAAAGCAGTATAAAGGTGTCATTGTACCGCAACTGATCTACGGTAAGAGATTCATTATAGAAAAATGATCTTACTTAACGACCTCGTGGCGAAAGAAGATTCCAATATCACCAAAGCTTGATGCTATGAAGTCTGATGTTGAGACGATTTCTGCTATTGGTATAGATTTTGAAACAAAGCTTTTAATATCTTCAGTCTCATATTTCGAATAATCATAGTCTTTCAACTTCTCTGGAGCAGCATAGATTGTATAAAGTAGTGTCCCTTCTTTAATTTTCATGATTTCTTCTCTCATATCATTTTTCTTACTTGGAGTAGAGAGGTCTTTATTTGGAACAAAGAAGATTTGTCTTGGGGAATTGACTGTCTTTTCGATTTCACCTTTTTCATTTTTTAAGGCCATATCTCTGATTTCTAGTTCTTCAGGATAATCAGTAACTTTACTGAAAATGTAGCTTACGAGCTTTAACTCTGTTGATTCACCAGTTGGAACGATATTAGAAAGCGGGTTCTTGAAGAAGTTGTAGTCATACTTCTGACCCTCTAGAGTGTATAAAGCAGAGACGTTTGCACTATCTACTTTGTCTCTTAATACCTTCAAAGCTAAGCCCGGAGCAAATGGCTTTTTTTTCTTCTTATCAGTTCTATAAGTTAAAGAGAGTCTTAGGAGTGCGCATTCCGCACCTTGGAATATTCCTGTATAAGAGTTTTCAATTGATTTAATTTTTACCTTGGCCATGACAGCTCTACGGTGCAAGTATTTCTTCCAGCCTTTTGGCGCAAAGTCACTTTTCTTGTAAGCTTTGTCTTTAACCCCTTGCCACATCATTTTGAAGATTTCTGGAGCTCCAACTTTTTTAAAACGAGGAAGACCATCATACTTCGTTTCCTTCACATTCTCCCAAAGAATCTCCTGCTTTTCACAAGCACCTAAACTTTCATAATTCTTAGGCTGTTTAAATTCAGCATGGGCTTGAGTAATTAGAAGGGTAGTAATAAGTAATTTGAACACAGTATTCCTCACTAGTTTAATATCCTTATATATTTTATAAGCTATAGGGTTAGTTTGGAATCACGAAGAAAGGTTCATGGTGACCAAAATGGCATCGACAAAAGACCGAGCTATAAGCTCGGTCTGCCGCATTCTTGCACTGGGAGAGTGACTTTCATCCTTGATGACTCGTAAATGCCGCCTATATAAATAATTAAATAGTATTTACTATTTAGAAAAAGGATAACTTATGAATAATTTCAAAAAAATATTAGCCATTCTCTTGTATACCTCGCTTGCATTATCAAGCACTATGAGCAAGGTTGATCTGATAGATGCTTCAGAGAATCCTCCAAAAGGTGGAAAGACTGAGTTTGGCGCAAAAGATGGTCTTAGATTTGTTAAGTCCAATGGTCTTCCCAAGCACAAAATAGGGAAGTTTCCTAATAAGTATAGTCCCCATGAGATTAAAGAGCAGAAGCACTTTTTTCAGTTACCGCTTAATCCAAAACTTTCTAAAAAAATTACTAAATTGGGGAAGGGAAATTTCTTTGGAATTTCAATGACAGGAATTCCTTTTATGGCCCATTCAAATAAGTTTAAGAAAGGTAGAGAGTATGAGGCCCTTTCAAAGAATATAAATCTAGGTCTTGATCAAAACCATGCCCATGTTGATAAGAAAGGAATCTATCACTTTCATGGACTTCCTACAGCTTTACTTATGATTTATGGATTAACTGAGGGGAGTGAGTCGCCAATCATTGGTTGGGCGGCAGATGGTTTTGCTATTTACGCTCTCTATGGAAAAGATGGGAATAAAGTGAAGTCTAGTTACATGCTAAAAAAAGGTAAGAGATCAGATGGTAGTAACTATGATGGCACATTTACGACAGACTATACTTTTGTGAAAGGGATTGGAGACCTAGATGAATGTAACGGTATGAGATTTAATGGCAAGTATGCTTATTTCCTTACAAATGAATTTCCGTTTATTCCACGTTGTTTTAAAGGAACTCCACATGCATCCTTTATGTATAAGAATTAAACTATAAACAGAGTGACATGCTCTATTATGTTTTTCTGTACTTTCTAAGAGTTTCATATCAAAGTTTAAGCATGAAAATCTTAATATTCGTCATAGTCTCAAACCTTTGCTTTGCGCAATTTTTAAAACCTAAAGATAGCTCTTCAAGTGCTCATCTTAAACTTGAAAGTGTGCTTTCAAAACTCTTCTATGAAGAGATTTATACTTTAACCAAAGGTCTTAAGCCTGAAGAAGAAGTGAAGAAAGCGAAAATCTCTCTTAATGATGGCAAGAGAGGTAAAATGATTATTGAAATGCTCAAGCAAAAGAATCGTGAAAAAATCGCGAGAATGAGAGGCCTAGATCCTAAGAAGGCGACTAGTGGTTCAGAGCTTGTGAGTCAACAAAGAGAAAAGAATAAAGAGGCCATTGCAAAGATCAGGGCTCAAGAGCTTATGCTTGATAAAAAGTACGCTCACTTACCAATTCAGGAGCGTAAGAAAAAGATATGGCAAGAATTAGCAAGAAGAGAAATCATCGATTTAAAAAAGACGGTAGAGAAAAATAAAGGTTGGAGAAAGAATCATAAGAATACTCTTTATAGTTGGAAAGAGAATTATAAGAAGTATGTTGGAAATATAGAAACTTATAGAGAGTCTCTCGATAAGATTCCACTTGTTTTACCGATTGATGAAAGTGAAAAGAAAAAAGAAGTAGAGACCGTCATTGTTGAAGATCACTATATCATTCCAGCTTCTTTGAGTCTTGATATTAGAGATCAAGGAAGTCGTCCTACATGTAGCTCTTTTGCGGGAATTAGGGCGCTAGAAATACTTGCTAAACAGAATGGGAAAAATCTTGATTTAAGCGAACAGTATTTTTACTGGGCCTCAAAGCCTAAGTGTCGTACAAGCCCGTGCCGAGACCGTGGATCATGGGTTGGCCATGGTTTAGAATTCACAAAGAGAAATCCAATTCCTCTAGAAAGCTCTTGTCCATATAAAGCAACTAGTGTTTCAGGCAATGATACTCAATTGCCTTTAAAGAATTCATGTAAGAAAGGAGCACTCCAAGTCTCTAAGTTTTCATACTTAAAAACACTTGATGAAGCACTCGCTCATCTGAAAAATAATCAGCCGGTCGTCGCAAGCTTTAAGCTGACGCCAAATTTCTATAAAACAAAAGGACTTATTCTTGATAAGGATAAATTTACTAAAGGCCCTATGGATAAGCATTCTGCTGGGCACGCTGTTTTACTTATAGGGCATGTGAAGTTACCAAAAATTCTTAACGAAGGAAGTGTCTGCTTTGTTACTGCCAATTCGTGGGGAAAAGGCTGGGGACGTGGCGGTCATGCTTGTATTAGTGAAAAATGGGTATTAAATCAAAGACAAGGTAATCCCTTTGTGGCGATTGATCTTGCAAAATTATAATTTTAAAAGGAGTTAACAATGAAAATTATACTTTCAGTATTTCTATGCTTAAGTGTCTTTGCAAAGACTGAAGTTACTTGGTTAGGCCAAGCGGCGACTTTAATAAAAACGAGTGAAGGAAAGAAGATCCTTATCGACCCTTTTATTTATTCTAATCCAAAAACACCAAAAGAATTTAAGAAAGATGAACTCTATAAAGACATCGACCTTGTTCTTATTACCCATGGTCATGGTGATCACGTTGGTGACTATAAGAAAATCTTAGAGCTATCTCCAAAAGCAAAAATTAGTATGAATGCTGATATGGGAAACGTATTAATTGGCCTAAAGCAATTTGATAAGTCTCGCTATTTCCCTCTTAATAAGTCAGGAGAAATAATGCCATTTGGTGATAAGACCAAAGTCATTATGGTGAGAGCTGAGCACAGTTCTTCAGTGAAGGTTGATAATGAACTTCACTATGGCGGAGAGCCTGTTGGTTTTATTATTGAGTTCTCTGATGGGAAAAAATTCTATCATGCAGGTGATACCGGTGTTTTTGGTGATATGAAAATGCTTGGTAGCTACTATAAAATTGATCTTGCTTTCTTACCAATTGGTGGAAATTATACAATGGGCCCAAAGGAAGCAGCTTACGCTGTTGATCTTCTCAATCCCAAAATGGTCACACCAATTCACTTTGGGACATTTCCAATTCTTAAAGGGACACCTAAAGAGTTTGAATCACATCTCAAGAATAAAAAGAAACTCAAGGTGATCGCACCAGGTGAGTCGATAAGTTTATAGTTACTTCTTAGTGGCCCATTTCATCACTGGGCCACTAAACATCTTATAAGTTCTTTCTAGAACTTTAGCTTGCCATGAATAATCACGCGGATTGAATAGATCCATAAAATATAATTGAACATCAGCTTGAATTTTATCATTCTCATAACCATGAAAATGACCTTGATTTTCTAAGATGACTCTATTTATTGTACTGATTTGAGAAAAGACACCTCTGCCAATAGTACCAAACTCTGCTGCGAGAGAAATAACTCTCGATTTTTCTGGTGAAGTCTGTGTTAAGAAGTCTAGTAGATCACCGTCAGCTTTATAGAAACCAGGACTGTCTGGAGTCGTCACGAGGTAGTCATTTGATTCTGGATAAAGATCTTCTAAGAACTTCTTACTCTCGTCATTCTTAAAAGACGTTTGAATAAGATGAAGCTTTGATCTATCTCCTAAGCCGGTATGAAAGTCTAGTAAGAGAATATCTTCTCGATCTCTTGTTACTCTTTTTAAAAGATCTTGAATGAATTTCGAGTTAGGCTCTAATTCACTTCCTCCAAAAAAGATTCCTTCTTGGTCATGGTATTGACCTTTAGCTGTAGCTTCTCGGATTTCTTGTAATTTTGTACCGCTGAAAAGCATACTGATTATTTTCCTGAAAATATTGTAGTAACTTCCTCTTATGCTGTTAACTTTCTTTTCGGGAGTGAGCATTGACTTAAGATTTGTATACGCTTCATTTTCTTTTTTAAAAATTGAAGGCTCAATTACTTGGTTTCTGTTTAAATCAACGTTATTCTCTGTAAAACGTCTTGAGTATTTAAAGCCATATGGATTCATGGCATGGATCAAGAGCATATCAACGTTTTGACCTTGAAGCTTATGATAGAAGCTCTCTTTGAACAGCTCTAGTGCAGCGCCTCCAATATATCCCTCTGGGCCATGAATTCCAGTGTTTATAATCAGAAGCTTCTTCGATTTTATTTCATTCTTATGATAAACGTAGTCAATAGTGAGGTCTTTATCAACTTTGCTTGGAACAATATAGCTTTTATAGTCTGGGTAGTTATTGCGAAATTTGAGTCTCGACTCACTATAATCTGCAGGAAACCATGCAAGTGTGTGAGTTAAAAAAGGGACAAGAATTAATTGTTTCATCTCTTTATTGTAGCTTCAAAGACTTATTGCTTCTAGTATTTAGTGACGTAAATCTCAATCCATTCGTTGATTTCAACTTTATTTTGCTCAAAAAACTCAAGTTGTTCCGTTGTGAGGCTAGGAATAAAGCCCTCTAGCACTTTAAAGGCTAGTTCTCGATCTTTATACTTTGTCGATTTATAGATATAATTCTTAAAGGCATCGGTTAGTTTTTGTTCAAGTGAGTCACCCGATTCTTTTGTGTCTTTACTATATTCAAATATAACTTTTAGTTGAGTGTGAAAAAGGTTTCTCTTCATCATCCAATTTTGTTGTGACTTTCTAAGAGTATCAAACTTACTTTTAATATAGGACTTCTGCTTTTGCGTTAAGTCACCAAAGAAACGTTCATATCTTGCCACAAAGTAGTCAGGTGCGGCGTTGGTAAATTTCTCTTCTCTCTTTTTTAAGTTTTTGTGATCTTTTCTTATGAACTCTTTTATTTGCTCTTCATTAAAAGTGCTCATGGTTTTCGTAAGTAATGGGACGAAGTTGTGAGCGATTTTTATGTAGCGCTTTCTCACTTCTTGATAAAATTCTTTCTTGTTTGTTTCTTTGATATCAAACTTTTGAAACTCTTTGTTGAGATTACTTATCGAGGCTTTATTTTGTGCCAGGTACTTAGTGATATTCTCTTTCATTTGATCGAATTGCTCACCAGTTAAATCAAGCCTATTATCTACTCGGTTTGTAATAAGATAGGGAAGGTTACTGATAACTATGCCTTTGTATGAGCATGAAACAAGCAAGCAACTTAATATAATGGAAATGATTATTTTCATATTTCTTCCTCAGTACCTAAGAGTTGTTCTCTTTCCAATCTTAATCGATTGATTCTCTTTTTTCATTTGGACAAAATCTATAAGTTCACTTCGATCATTGAGTTTATGCACACCTTTTACAAATGAATGACCGAAGTTTAGCCAAACATGGTTGACTCGAACAAAGAATCTAATTCGCTTAAGGGCCTCTTTCTCTATAAAGAGATCAAAGCAATTACTAATAAAGTCCATAAGAAAGTTACAATAGATTTGGTATTCTTCATATTCATTTCTTGGAATTAATTGTAGTTGCTCTTGTGTTAAATCGTACCCATTTTTATGTGCATATTCTGTTATAAGCCAAGGTTTACATGTTAGGGCCCGACCAATCATCACCGCGTCACAATTTGTTGATGAAAGCATTTCGGTGATATCTTCATAACACTGAATGTCACCATTTCCTATGATTGGAACATCAAGTCTATCTTTTAAGAGAGCTATTTGTGACCAATCAGCAGTTCCCTTTCTCTTTTCATGAGCAAGCCTTGGGTGAAGACATAGCCAGTCAGCTCCATTCTCTATAAGATTTTCACAAAAATTTAAAAGGTAGTCTCTATCGTCTTGAGTTCCTGCGCGTAATTTAACAGAGATTGGTATTGGAGAGTTTCTCTTTGCAATATTGACGACTTCTCCTGCATATTTCATATCACCCATGAGGGCAACACCGTAATTATGTTTTAAGGCCTTATTAACAGGACAGCCCATATTTATGTCAATTGCCTTCGCGCCCCATTCATGGAGTTTATGAATAGTTGGGGCAATATGCTTTTCATCATTTCCAAGAATTTGGGGATGAAGATTACGTTCATTTTCATTCAAGACAGTCTGCGGGGTTTGACCCAGTTCTTGCCCAGGAATTCTTCTGGAATTAAGCATTTCTGTAGGGGTCAAAACCTGGGAAGTTCTTGGATAATATTGATCTAAGGACTTTCTGAGGGCGGCATGAGTTAGGCCAACCATGGGGGCTAAGAGAATCGGAAAGTCATTGAGAGATTTGAAGGTTTGCATTGTATTGGCGCCTAGGCTTGGTTACAATTAATTATGGTTTTAAACTTCTTTTTTATATTATTATTAAGTCTATTTGTCTCTAATAATTCCGTGAGAGGGAGCACTGACCCAATTAACTTTACGACAGGTGAGTGGGGCAAGCTCCTTGGTAAAGACTTAAAGGACAAGGGTTGTCTTGCAAAAACTCTGAAAGAGAGTTACGGATCTATTCATAAGAATATTGAGCTTACATTTATGGTTTGGAGTGGAGCGTTTGAAAGAGCGAAGGCTGGTCGTCATGATGGCTCGATTTACTGGTATAAGACTGATGAGAGATTGAAGCACTTTATTTATCCAAAAAATCATATTAGAACGGACTCTCTATATTTCTACTATAAGCGCTCAAAGCTCATGAACCTTAAGAGCTGGCGTGATCTTATTGGAAAGAGAGTCGTCATAAATGAGTCTTATTACTATCCTAAGCAATTTATAGAATATGCTAAAGAAAATAACATAGAATTAATAAAACTCTCAACTGAAGAGCAGATGGTGAATTTCACCAATTTAGACCGAGCGGACGTTTTTATTTCAGCTGAAAAGGTTATTTCAAGTTTAGATCTGATCCATTTTAAAAAGAGTTCAATTGCTCCTTTAAAATTATGTGGTTATGTCATCTTTCCCGTACTGAAAAAATTAAGTCAAAAGCATGCCAATGATTTTGATAAAGGCTTTTATAAATTTATGCGTACTTCAAAGGGAGAACAGCTCGCGAAGTCATGCCCTGGTCTCAATAAATCCCCGATTCGTTAAATATAAAACATGTTCTATTGTTAGAACGTATAAGCCTGTGTAATGTTCTTTTAATTATTCTTGATTACATCTAAGATATGAAAAAAAGGAGAATCAAATGGGTCGATTAGTAGATGGAAAGTGGATTGTTTCCTCCGTTATAACAAGCGACGATAGCGGTGCTTACGATAGAGTGCCAAGAAGTTTTCTTGGTAAAGTTGAGAAGGGGACAAGACATCCGCCAGAGTCTGGAAGGTATCATCTCTATGTGTCTTATGCTTGTCCGTGGGCCCACAGAACTTTGATATATAGAAAATTAAAAGGACTTGAAGAACATATAAGCTTTAGTACAGTTTCACCTGATATGTTAGATGATGGCTGGGTATTTGATCCTTCTTATGCTGGCGCCACTAAGGATGACTTTGTTGACTTTGAATTCTTGAGACAAGTTTATACAAAGGCCGATCCAAATATTTCAACAACAGTAACGGTACCAATTCTTTGGGATAAAAAAGAAAAAACAATCGTTAATAATGAGTCTAGTGAAATTATAAGAATTTTTAATTCTAGTTTTAATGAATTAACTGGTAACACAGATGATTTCTATCCCGAGAAATACCAAAGTGAAATTGATCAACTTAACAAGAGTATTTATGAAAATGTAAACAATGGGGTTTACCGCTCTGGTTTTGCTAAGACTCAAGAGACTTATGATGCTGCTGTTAGTGCTCTTTTTAAAGAGTTAGATAAGATTGAAAATATCTTAGAGGGGAGAGATTTTCTTCTAGGCGATACACTCACTGAAGCAGATCTAAGACTTGTACCAACTTTATTGAGATTTGATATTGTTTATTTCACTCACTTTAAATGTAACGTACGAAGAATAAAAGATTATAAAAACCTCTCACGTTATTTAAAGAAGCTTTATGAAATGCCTGCTATAAAAGAGACGACTAATTTTGATCATATCAAAAGGCACTATCACTATAGTCATGATGCGATTAATCCTTTTAGGATTATTCCAAAAGGACCTATCGATATAATTTAACGGTCTTGCCCTTTGGCTTAAAAACCGTGTCATTAAGCATGGCGATTTCACCACTAACAATTGTTGCCTTGGGCTTTCCTTTTATATTCATGCCATAAAAGGGAGTCCAACCAGCCTTCGAAGCCTGTGCATCATTACTGATGAGCCAGTTCTCATTAAGGTCTAAGATTGTAAGATCACCGTCAAATCCTTCTTCAATTTTTCCTTTATTAAGTGAAAATATTTTTGCAGGATTTATCGCCATAAGTTCAATGATTTTATTAAGATCTATTCTTCCTTTTTCTAAGTGATGAAGAAGTAGAGGCAGGGTCGTTTGTACTCCCGGCATTCCCGAAGGGGAGTTTGGATAATCGACTCTCTTTTCTTGTAGAGTATGAGGTGCATGGTCACTTCCTATAACATCAACAGTTCCATTATGAAGACCTTGCCATAAACCTTCTTGATGATCCTTGGTTCTAATTGGAGGATTCATTTGAGCGAGGGTTCCCATACTATCATAAGCATCTGGTGCGAAGAGCGTCAGGTGTTGAGGAGTGACTTCAACGGTACAATGCTCTTTTTGATCTTTTAAAAAGTCCATCTCCTCTTTGGTCGAGATATGGAGTACGTGAACTTTTCTTCCTGCTTCTTTGGCCACTTCAATAATCATCTTTGTTGATTCTAGTGCACTCTGTGCATCTCTCCATAGATAGTGATCATGAACAGATGTCGCATTATCTCTGATGTTAATTCTTTCATTGAGTCTCACTTCACTTTCTGAGTGAACTGCAATTGGTACAGAAATATTTTTAAAAATATCTAAGAGTATCTCGCGTTTATAGAGAAGTAAGTCTCCCGTTGAGCTACCAAGAAATATTTTCACACCACAACAGCCATCGAGACTTTCTATTTTTAAAAGCTCTTCTAAATTATCTTCACTTGCTCCAATGTAGAATGCAAAGTTTGCATGTGATTTCTCTTTGGCCAATTTAATTTTTTCTTCGATCTTTTCTAAAGTTATAGTTGCGGGCTTTGTATTAGGCATTTCAAAGAAAGTACATATTCCTCCAAGTACAGCGGCTTTTGAACCTGAGCTAAGATCTTCTTTGTGAGTGAGGCCAGGTTCTCTAAAGTGAACCTGTGAGTCAATAAGTCCAGGGATAATCGTTAAGCCTGAGGCATCTAGCTGATTTTTAGCTTCACCTAGGTTCGAGCCAATCTTGTCAATCTTGCCTTTTGATATTGCGATATCAGCAACCACTGGATCCTGATTATAGTTTAAGATTGTTCCATTCTTTACAATTAGGTCATACATTGTGAGCTCACTCGTTAGTGTTATTAGTTAAAATTTGTTTTAGATCATCAATAATTTCAGTATTTATTTTTGGAAGATTGCAAACGACCTCTAAAAGTAGCCTCTTTGCTTCTTGGGTTAAGGGTCTAGGATTTACAATAGTGTGTGAACCTTGATACCTCTCAAACCTCATTTCATCGTTATCCACTTCTCCAAGAAATAATACTCTATTAGCATCCATCGAAATTACATTGCCCATGAAAGAAAGGTAAAAAAAGAGAACTTTATCCTTAGTCTCATTTGTGACGAGATAGAAATCTTTTTCCTCTCCACCTTCCCACCATCTTGATGGACCTAGTGGGTTTTGCTTAACACTTTCATCTCTGAGTTTTCTAAATTGAGATGCTTGCAATTCTATATCAAAAATACTGAAGACAAACTTTTCGTAGCCTTCAATATCTTCATTGACTTTAAATCCTGTGTAGCCGTGGTCATGGTGATGATGAATTTTTTCAAGAGATGTAATATATTTTTTTTCTTCACTACCTTCGTAGATAATTGTCGCACGAGTTGTCTTCGTTTTAATAAGATCATCATTGTCAAAGAGTGCTAATCCAGATGAAGAAATATTATAAATTTTAAAGGGATGCCCCTCGATCTTAACTATCATTTGTTTAAAAGGACTAAGCTTAAGGCGATTTGCCCTTTGAACGAATGAAGTCTTGACCTCTTTTTGAAAACTAAAGAATTTGAACATTTGATCTCCTCAGCATCTATTTTAGGGACTAGGCGGAATAACTAAAGATGCGGAGCGCAATAACTAAAAACTTACGTCTCACTCTAGTCTAAATCGTGAATGAGCGTTATAATCACTATACAAATACGTCGGAGAAAATATGTCACTTGTTATCTATAATACTTTATCGAAGAAGAAAGAAGAATTTAAGTCAATTGAGCCAAATAAAGTAAAACTCTACTTATGTGGGCCGACAGTTTATGGACTCTTACATATTGGAAACTTCCGAGGACCAATCTTCTTCAACTTTGCTCGCAATTGGTTAGAAAAATCTGGCTATGAAGTTAATTTTACGTACAACTATACAGATATCGATGACAAGATCATCAAAAAAGCTAACGAAGAGGGTGTTGATTCACTTGTTATAAGTGAGAGATACATTGAAGAGTTCAAAACTGACTTTAAACGTCTTGGACTTAGAGAACATACTAACAATCCTAAAGTTACTGATTACGTAAAAGAGATCGTTGAATACGTTGAAACAATTGTCAAAAATAATCATGCATATGTGGTTGATAATGAAGTCTTCTTTGATATCAGCTCTCTTGAGTCATATGGTGAACTCTCTGGTAAGAAGATTGATGAGCTTAGTGCTGGTGAAAGAGTCGAGGTCGATAATAGAAAGAGAAACCCAGGCGACTTTGTACTTTGGAAACCTGCTAAAGAGAAGGAGCCATCATGGGACTCACCTTGGGGTAAGGGCAGACCAGGTTGGCATATTGAATGTTCGGCAATGATTAAATCAATTCTAGGAAAGACTATTGATATTCACGGTGGAGGGATTGATCTTATCTTTCCTCATCATGAAAATGAAATTGCTCAAGGTGTGGGATGTAATAGTTGTAAGTACGTCAATTATTGGATGCATAATAACTTCATTAATATGAAGGGTGAAAAGATGAGTAAGTCCTTAGGAAATATTATTCCTGGACGTGTCTTTATGGATGAATATCATCCAGAGGTTTTAAAGTTTTTAATTCTCTCTACTCATTATAGAAGTATCCTCAATGTCTCTGATGAAAAAATCGAGCAAACTTTTTCAGGTCTTCTTAGAGTGTATCGTGCCATCAAGTCAGCTGACTTTGTACTTGAGAACTTTGAAAATAATAATGAAGGTAAACCTAATAAAAAACTTTCTTCACTACTTGCAGATCTTGATAATAAGATCGAAAAATCTATCAATGATGACTTTGGAACAGGGGAGCTATTTGCGGCAATTTATGATGCTGTGAGAACTTTTAATGCCCTAAACCTAGAGCGTAAGAAAAAAGATATCAATTCATATCCTACGGCGAAACTCTTTAAGGAGTGGATTTCTGGCTATGGTGAAATGCTAGCTCTTTTCAATGAAAATCCAGAAAGCTTCTTACTTGAAGTAAATGAACTCTTTTTAAAACAGAAAAATATCGATAAGAATGAAGTTCTAAAACTTCTTGATGGACGAAAGAGTGCTCGTGAAGCAAAGGACTGGGAAAAAGCTGACCAGTTTAGAGATCAGCTTCATAATATGGGAATTGATTTTTCTGAAACAGGTGATTCTGTAGAGTGGTTTGTTAAAGTCTAAGCTTTCTTCGCAACGTGGGAAGAGCTCTTATAGAACATTAAAATAATACCTATTAAGATCATTGGTATACTTAAGAGTTGTCCCATATTTAGGGCCATGGAGTTTTCAAAAGCTACTTGGTTTTCCTTAAAGAATTCCACAATAAATCTATGAGTAAAGCCACCAAAGAGAATGAATCCTATAATGAATCCAGGCTTTAATTTTTGGCGTTGCTTTATATAAAGGTAGTAACCGATCAGAGCGACGAAGGCAAAACCTAGTGATTCATATAGCTGAGCAGGATGTCTTGGAATCATATCTACTCTTTTAAAGATAAAGCCCCATGTACCATCTGTTGGCTTACCTAGAATTTCAGAATTCATTAGGTTCCCAAGACGAATAAATGCGCCGGTTAAAAGGGCCGGAGGCGCCATGAGATCGAGGAGCCATACAAAGTCGAGACTTTTAACATACTTTGAAAATAGCCATAGAGCGGCGATAACCCCAGTGAATCCACCATGGCTAGCCAGTCCGCCTTTCCACACCATAAGTATTTGCACAGGATTAGAAAGATAATATCCCGGCTCATAGAAGAGGCAGTGACCGAGGCGTGCCCCAATGATAGTACCGGTGATCATATAATAAAGAAGTTTTGTAACTTCATCTTTTGTGAAGCCTTTCTCTTTTATAAGGTAGTGAGAAGCATACTTTTCACCTAAGAAGAAACCAAGAATGAATGCCAGCGAATACCAGCGAACAGCAATTGGACCTAGTTTAAATATCTCAGGTGATGTTTCCCAAGTGATCATATTATCTCCTTTAGAATCTTGCTGTTAATGAAAACTTTAGTCCGTCAATATTGTAATCAACGTCCTCTTCAGTTCCAATAAGATTTGATACTGCGTATCTCTTTTTAATCTTTGCCATTGTTAAAGACAATGCACCCGTCAGGTAAGTATTAAATCTATAATTAGTATATCCAATATGATTTACACCACCCGGAGACATAAAGAGAATGTAGCCAAGATCCATGTCGTTATCAAATAAGAGGTTGTGAGAAGAGTTTTTGAGAAAGAGATAACCAAAGCCCCACTTGTCTGTAGCGCGGTAATTGGCGATTGCCATGAAAGCGTCACCTTTTACTTTACAAGTCTCAGTCGCTGTTTGACTACAGAAGAGACCCCCTCCAGCAAAGGCTCCACTCGATTCTGTTTCAGAGTGTGTGTAGGCAAAGTTAAGATCAAATTTACTACCAACAATCCCTAGGAGATCAAAAGTCCATGTGTGTCTGTCGACAGAAGATCTTAAGTTACTTGAGGCCGGTGGCCCAAGAAAAACATCAAACCACTTTGCGTACTGAAATGAGAAATTAAATTCTCTTACCCAAGAAAAATTTCTGGTTTTATAATCAGTAATAAAGATATAGATCGGATCAGAAGTATCAACTGCAACGCCCTGGTTATCAGTTGATTTGTCTTTATATGAAGAGTCTGTAATTCGTGAGCCAGTATCAACGTTAAAAGTTCCCCACGGTAAATAGGCGAGAGTAAACTTTAAAGAGTCGCCATTTGTGAGATTATGTTTCTTAGATAAGGAAGCCCCGTCATTTACTTCAGACATTGTGAACTTGTGAAAGGGGGCGTCTTCTGGTGCTCCTTCCATAATTCCTTTAGGTGATCCACCTGAAAGAGGGAGTCTTCCTATGGTCAGAGTCCATGTTGGTACGAAACTCCATTGTATAAAGACTCTCTCCATGTAAACCGTTGAGTCACTTGGAGTGACACCTTGTCTTGATTCACCAAACGTAAGTTTATCTGCATAGTACTTACTATCACTAGATTCATATGCTTGGTTATACCAGAACTTCTTCATGGATAGACGAGTGTTTAAAAAAACATCATCACTAGGTCTAGCATTGAGATCAATTTTACTTGAAATCACATGTTTTTTAAAACGCTTATACTTATCGGTTGTATTGGCAGCGTTATCTTTTAAGTTAAAGAAGACACTGGTGTGCTTCACGGAACCATTGAGAGTCGCGATACTTTCGTAACTCTTATACTCAAGGGCCTCAAGTCGCGCCTCTAATTCTTTTATTTTTTCTTCAGCACTTGAATTTGCAAGGGTTGCTGTCGACAATATTCCAAGGGTCATTAAAAGGATGATATTTCTTAAGCTCATAAACTAGCTCCTTCTTTTCCACAAGTTATGATGCAGCCGTTTTTGAGAGTCATTGTCTTTTGTGGACATAATTTAAAAGTGATAACTGTGCCTGTTCTTCCAGGACTCACAAGCTTCATCGCTTCCTCTTTTGATATCTTGCACTGTTTTACAACTGACTTTACAAAAGCTTCTTTTGGCGAGGCCGCATTGCATATATTTGATATACTTAAGAATAAGACTGGAAAAAGACATAGTCTTCTCAAGTTCATCTGTACTCCTTTTTAAAATTTCGTTAAGATTGTTCAGTGCTAGAGCTTTAAAGTCAAATATTATATCTTTAGAGATCAAGTGAGCTTTTGGAGACGCATTGAGTAAAACTGAAGAGAATTATTGCCAAGTTGCTGTTAAGTATCCTGGACGTGAAGATGTCTTAACCTATAAGACTCTCGGCGAGCGTTTAGACGTTGGCACTCTCGTAGAAGTTCCACTTGGACGTAGAAAGACTCAGGGCGTCGTCGCCGAGTTCTCCATCACTGAGAAAGAAATAGAAGAAATTGAAAGTAAGTATAAATTAAAAGAAATAAAAGAAGTGGTCGCTGAAGAGTTTCACCTCTCCGAACTTGAAATGCAGCTCTATACTTGGATGGCAAAATACTATCATTATAATTTAGGGATGCTTGTTTGGGATTGCTTACCAAAAATCTTAAAAAGACCTAGGGATGTAGAGATCGAATTTGGCCAAAATCTTGATTTTGAATTTGAATTAAATGATCTTCAAAAACCAATCGTGGAATCAATAAGCCAAAAGCTAAACCAATTCGATCGCTTCTTTGTTCATGGAGTGACGGGCTCTGGAAAGACTCTAGTTTATCTTAATCTCATTCGTAAAGTGATTCAAAGTGGAAAGAGTGTTTTATTTCTACTTCCTGAGATTAATCTTACTCCTCAATTTACTGAAACTTTTAAGAAGTTCTTAGATTGTCCAATCTTGCCTTACCATAGTGGAGTAACGGCATCACATAAGAATGCAGTTTGGAAATTCTTAAAACAAAGTGAAAGGCCCGTTCTTGTTATGGGAGTGAGGAGTTCCGTATTTCTGCCTACTGAGAATTTAGGTCTTGTTATTGTTGATGAAGAACATGATGGCTCGTTTAAGCAGAGTGACCGATGTGCATATAATGGTCGAGATGTCGCAATAAAGAAAGCTCAGCTCTCAAATTGCCCAATTGTTCTAGGGTCTGCAACTCCAAGTCTTGAAAATTATTTTCACTTCACAAGACAGAAGAAAGACAATTACTTTGTTATGGATAAGAGGGCCTCAGGTCACTTGCCAACAATTGAGTTGCTTGATTGTCGAAAGCAAGGAGACAAGAAAAGTGAAGATCAGCTTCTGTGGCCTTTTGAAAAAGAGGCCCTTGATGAAGTCTCAAGTGCACTCGCAAAGAATGAACAAGTTCTCGTCTTTGTAAATCGATTGGGCTTTTCTAACTACTTACAATGCAGGTCTTGTGGTTATAAGTTTGTTGATCCAAATACTGAAGTACCTCTGAGGTACTTTAAACATAAGAATATTCTCTCCTCTTCTCATAGTGACTATCAAATTCCGGCACCAGAAATGTGTCCAGACTGTGGAAATCTCAATCTCTTGCAGATGGGCTTTGGAACGGAACGCTTGCAGGAAGTTTTAAGTCATTACTTTCCTGATAAGAATATTCAGCGTTTTGATCGCGATGAGATAACAAACTTAGAAAAACTTGAGACGAGACTTTCAGACTTTCATGCAGGTAAAATCGATATTCTTGTTGGTACACAAATGCTTTCTAAAGGACATAACTTTAAGAGAGTAAATCTTGTATTGATTCTTGGTATTGACTCTATGTTAAGCTTTCCTGATTTTAGATCGATGGAAAAGACCCATCAAATGCTCGTTCAAATTCTTGGACGTGCTGGTAGATATTCGGATGATGCTCGTGTACTTATTCAGACATTAATTCCAGAGAATCCTCTTTTTTCTTATGTTAAGACCCATAGCTTTGATGGCTTTCTTGAATTCGAATTAGGTCCAAGAGAGATCGGTGGATTTCCTCCATTTAGAAAGATGGCCGCAGTTCATGTCAGTGGAAGAAATCGTGAAAAACTTGTGAATCAAATTCTTAAAGAAGTAGAAAGCCTCAATCATATTATTGCCAAGAATAATCTTGAAGTTGAGATTTGGGGCCCAAGTCCAGCGATGATTGAAAGAAGAGCAAATATGTTTACCTGGTCTTTTTTCTTTGTCTCAAAGAATCTCAATGAGATGCACTACCTGATAAGTACTTTTAAAAAGTTTAATCAACTCGAAAAGAATTATTCAGTGAAAGTTGATGTTGATCCACTTCTTATTTCTTAATGTAGTTGAATAAAACTTCTTCTTGAAATTTAGATGTCGTCTGATACCACCTCTTGGCGCGCTGGCGTAATGTCTCTAG
>DDIK01000022.1 GCA_002338505.1 Bacteriovorax sp. UBA1852 | reverse complement strand
CAATAAAACAATTATCTTCAATAATGACTGGGGCCAGACCTATAGGCTCTAGTACACCGCCTATTTGAACACCAGCTGAAAGGTGGACGTTCTTTCCAATTTGCGCACAAGAGCCAACAAGAGCATGGGAATCAACCATTGTTCCCTCATCTATGTATGCACCAATATTGACGTACGCAGGTGGCATAATGATGACACCTTTAGAAACATAACTTCCTGTTCGTACAGATGATCCGCCAGGAACCATTCTTACGTTATCTTCGACCTTAAACTCTCTTGGAGGAACTGTCGCCTTATCAATAAAGCCTTGGTAATTCCAACCTTCCATTGAGATATTGTCGCCATTTTTAAATGCTTCCAGGATTGCTTTCTTAGCGTTTACATTTGCTACCCATTTACCATCTACTTTATTAGCTGCTCTTACTTCACCAGTTTCTAGTAGGTGTAGTACTTCTTTCCAATTTTGATCACTCATATGTATTTCCTTTATTTGTTATCATTAAACCAATTTTGAATATTTTCATGGGCACTCATAACAACATCTTTTGAATTCATGTCGTTTAGAGTGAGTGGCGGCCTAAGAAGTGCAGACTTTATTTGCTTTAATTCACTCATTAACCATTTCACTGGAATAGGATTAGAGGCGACAAATAGAGACTCTGTTGCATCCTTCCACATCTTAGTATCTTTCTCCCTTTTTTTAAGAGTTCCATCTAAGCACTTCTCTACGTAGAGATTTGTTTGCTTAGGCCAGACATTAGCTGCAACTGAAACTAGTCCCTTTGCACCAACTTCAGAAAATTCAGGTAAGAGAGCATCATCTCCAGAGTAGACCCTCTGGTTCTTTGCGGCCTTAACGTAAGACTCAAACTTTTGAACAGAGCCGCTGGCCTCTTTGATTGACCAGAAGTTCTTATGATCGACTAGCTTTTCACATGCTAAAAGTGACATGTCCTTACCTGTACGACTTGGAACATTGTAGAGCATACAAGGCTTCTTTGAGAGGTCTAATAGCTCTTTAAACCATTCATATTGCCCCTCATCTCCAGGCTTTGCGTAGAGGGGAGTGACAAGCAGATAACAATCTATTGTCAGCGAATTTAAATACTCTACCCACTTCTTTGTGCTTTTAAGGTTGATGCCACCAACCCCACACATAAGTGGAACTGATTTTTTAAGATCACACGCAAATTCTAAAACTTTTTTAGATTCATCTTCATCTAAGTTAAGAGCTTCACCAGTTGATCCTAGTATAAGAATTCCATTTCCTGCATTATCTTGAGCGTTCAGAATGCTTTCTAAGGAGTTGTAATCGACATCTCCATTATCTAGCATAGGGGTAATAACCGCTGTCCACAGTTTTGTATCGTTGAGATTCATTCTTCCTCCAGCATTGTTCTTAGTGCTATATCTGAAAAGTCATGAAGACCTGGTTCAAGTTTTAATACTCTATCTATGGCCCACAGGGCACCTTCAGCAAATATTGTGCGATCTAGTGCTTCGTGTTTAAGTGATATCTTTTCAGTATGTGTTTCAATATTTAAAATATGGGTCCCCACGACGTCTCCAGTTCGTTGGCTAGTTACCTCACAAGGTAAATCTAGCCAGTCCTTCCAAGAGAGAGCCGTTCCACTAGGGGCGTCTTTTTTCTGAGTATGGTGAATTTCATGAATAGTAGCTTTATAATCTTTAAATAGAGTTGGTGCTCTTTGCATGAGCTCTATTGCTTTTCTGACAAGATTCATTCCAAGTGAGAAATTATTGGATCTTACCCATGCGGCCTTACCAGAATTTATATTTGCTAATTGATAATCATTAAATTCAAAACCCGTTGAACCTGTAACAACGGAGATTCCTGACTCTATTAAATTATCTATGTAAGTAATGAATACATCACCAGTCAAAAAAGATAAGACAACGTCATATCCTTTCAAGTCTTCTAAAGTCGCAGGACTTTTTGAGTCAAAAACTTTGTATTGAATATCACTTCTTCCTTGTAGGAGAGTTATAACATGAGAGCCCGTTTTTCCATTTCCTAGAATTGCTAATTTCATGCAATAAACTCCTTGTGTAGTCCTTGAATTGCAGCGTTTGACTGCTCTTCATTTACGAGAAAACAAAAGTTGTGCTTACTAGCACCTAAGCAAATCATTCTTACATTTATATCTTTGATGCAAGAAAAGACTCTCTTGGCGAGATTTGCAGTATGATTTATTTCATTTCCTATAAGGCTTACAAGCGCCAAGTCCTTTTCTATCTTAACCTCACCAAGAGTTGATAATTCAGCGAAGAACTTCTTATTGTTTATGACATCTTTTTCGATGGTCATAGCGACAGAGATCTCTGAAGTCGTTATGGAATCTACACTTACTTTGAAATCATTGAATACTTTAAATATTTCAAAAAGAAATCCGTGAGCATCAAGCATCTTTGGTGTTGATAGGGTCACTAAAGCTTGTTCTGATTTCTTTGCCATCGCTCTAACTAGAGGAGCATTATCCACTTTGGGCTTTATCCATGTTCCTTTCGCTTCAGGCTCATAGCTAGAACCAACAAAGACCTTTATTTTAGCTCTTAAAGCGGGGGTAAGTGTTGTGGGATGTAGTATTTTTGCTCCAAATGTTGCAAGCTCTGCGGCCTCGGAGAATGTTATTTCGTCTATTAATTTGGCTTCTTTGACGATTCTTGGATCTGTCGTTGCTATACCGGCGACATCTGTCCAGATTTGCAAGACATCTGCTTTGACACCTTCTGCGATAAGTGAGGCAGAGTAGTCACTTCCACCTCGTCCAAGTGTAGTTGTGTGACCTTCTGTTGAGCGTCCAATAAATCCTTGAGTGACATAAACTCGATCCTGATTTACTAAGTTAGCGAGTCGTTTATCGCATTCTTTTGAAATCTTTTCTATTAGAGGCGCTGCCTTATTGAAGTCATCGCTTGTGATCAGAACATCTCTTATATCAAAGAGGGATGCTTCTTTTTTCGTGTTAAGCTTTAACACTTCAGTGAAGATGGCTGAAGAAAGTCTCTCTCCAAAAGACACAAGTGAGTCGTATGTTCGAGGAGAACATTCTTTGAGAAGATATATGCCCTTGGCAAGAGTTGTCAGCTCATTGAGAAGCTTATCAACAGTAGCCTTTAGTTCTTTATTTTCTGGTAATTTGTTAATGATATTATAGTGCTTTGTCTTAATATCATTAAGGATCTCAGAAACTTTTTCCCAGTCATCAGCACATGATTTTGTACTAATAGAAACTAAGTGATTAGTAACTCCATAAACAGCGGATACGACAATTATATTTGAATGATGAAGATTTGCGACTTTGGCAGATCTCGTCATGGCGTCATAATCAGCCATTGAACTTCCACCGAATTTGGATACGATAACTTCCATTACACTTAAGTCCTTTTAAATGAATGAGTTGATTAAAATATAGTGAATAGGTTAATTGATGAATGTAGCTTCTGACAAGAAAAAGTTAGAAAATAGATTGCTCTATCACTATCTGTATCGTTAGAATATTACCGTAATCTTATAAACTTAGTGAGGAAACCTATGAAAAAAGTCGGGATAATTGGCTGGCGTGGTATGGTTGGTTCTGTTCTTATCAGTCGAATGATTGAAGAGGGTGACTTTAATAGAATTGAAGCATCTTTTTTTTCCACTTCACAAAGTGGTCAATCAGGACCCCTTATTAATGAAATACAATATACATTAAAAGATGCACTCAGTGCAGAGTCTTTAAGTGAAATGGATATAATCATTTCTGCTCAAGGCGGTGATTACACAAAAGAAATTCGACCAAAGTTAGAGTCTCTTAATTGGAAGGGGTATTGGATTGATGCCGCCAGTGCAAAAAGGATGGACGATGATAGTGTTATCATTTTAGACCCTGTAAATAAGGCGCATATCGATCAATCTATTGATCGAGGAGTTAAGAACTACATTGGTGGTAATTGTACTGTCTCACTCATGTTGATGGGTGTTGGAAGTTTATTTCAACATGACCTTATTGAGTGGATGAGTTCAATGACCTATCAGGCTGCTTCTGGAGGCGGCGCCAAGCACATGAAAGAGCTTCTTTCTCAGATGTCAGTCATTGGTGATGAATATGAAAAGATACAAGATTCTAATATTTTAGATATTGATGACAAAATGAGCTCCCTCCTAAGAGGAAATGATCTCGATGCTAAGAACTTTGGAGTTCCTTTGGCCCTCAATATCATTCCATGGATTGATTCATCTCTTGATAATGGACAAACAAGAGAAGAATGGAAGGCCATGAGCGAAGCTAATAAAATTTTAAATTTAGAGCAACAAATACCTATTGATGGTACTTGTGTAAGAATAGGAGCTTTAAGATCTCATTCACAGGCCCTGACGATAAAACTAAAAAGAAATATACCATTAGATGAAATTGAAAGTATTTTAAAGAGCAATAGTGAATGGGTTGAATTCGTTGATAATAACCCTGAGTCTACAAGAGAAAAACTTAATCCCCGTTACGTTTCAGGGACTCTGAAAACTACAGTGGGAAGAGTTCGCAAGATGAATTTAGGAGATGAATACTTAAATCTATTTACATGTGGTGATCAATTACTTTGGGGCGCTGCTGAACCTCTAAGAAGGATGATGAATATACTTCTATGAACTATATTAACTCCGAACAAATGACTAAGTTCTTAGAGGATGGCTATCTTGTCATCAAGAATGTTTTTGATGAAAGTGAACTATCACAAATGCAAAACCTTTTTGATCTTTTATTAGAAGATGCAAAAAGTTATGAGGGTGAGAGTTATCTTGGTCAAGATTGTCACTACATATTTGATGAAGGTCGTCTTAATCGCATAGTCTGGTGCGGTGGTCGTCAAGAGAAGTTACTTGAATATGGAATAAATAAAAAAATAACCGGCCCTGTTAGTGATCTGCTCAAAACTAAAGATATTACTCAAATAATTAATCAAGCACATTTTAAGCTTCCAGGCGAGAATGTAGAATTTGAATGGCATCAAGATAGTGATCATAGAAGATACGATACAGATCTATGGAATGATCTAGGTATTAATGGAAGCTACATTCAAAGTGTCGTCGCCATTGATAAAATGACCTATGATAATGGACCCCTTAAAGCACTAAAAAACTCTCATGAAAATGGCCATCTCGGACTGAAAAAGAACCCGTCTCAAATTGATCGACTCGTTCGGGAATATGAAGAAGTAGTATTTGAAATGAATGCTGGTGATGTTATTTTCTTTGGACCTTATCTCATTCACAGCTCTAGTATAAATACAACTGACATGCAAAGACGTGTTTTCATTAATGGGTTTTGCACCAAAGGTGCTAATAAAAAAGAATACCCAGGCGTCGGAATTGGAAGAGAATTGTGTATCGAGTAAGCGGTAAAGACATAAGAGATGTCACAAAGTATATGACTATCGCTTTCACGATTATTCTTCTTATAGTTTTTTCAATACTCGCGAGTTTTAACTATTTCAAAATTCTTAAGTCTAGTGAAGAACAAATTAATAATTATGTCCAAAGAGACATCGATCATATAACCAGAACTCTTAAGTATAACGTATTCAAAAAAGAAATGATTACTGAGATTCTAGAAAAAAACAATGCTTTTGTTTACTTTAAAATCTCAAGACTCAATAGAGATATTTTCCTATACGATGCTAGTCAAAACACAGAACCAAGAACTGATGAAGTTGAGCATTACTCTATCAAGCGACATGGTCATATTATAGAAATTAAGACAGAGTTGCGAGGGCTCCACGGTAATACAATTTCTAACTTCTTGGATTATATTCCATTTTATACACTCGTCGTATTTTTCGCTGTATTTCTAATCTATTATACCTCTGACTATCTCTCAGCATCTGTTCGCTATCTTGCAAATCTCTTTAAAGGCGTTCTCTACCACGCACCTATGGGAATTATTATACGAGATCAAAATGGAAGAATCACTGAAACAAGCCATTACTTTAACCGTATTTTTCAATATAGACACCTTACAGGAAAAATGAACAGTAATTATGAGCCAGTTTGGAATACTGCTTTTTTTGAAATTCAAAATAGTCTCGACAAGAGGGTCTCGGTTTTTAAGAAAGATTATCAATTCGTAAGCAAGGAGAAGGACCTCAACTTTACAACTATTTCATTCTCCCTCGCTAATACTCATAGAAATAAGTACTATTGCACTTTGGCCATAAACACGAGTGATGAGAAGAGGTTTAAAAAGAAATTAGAAAAGAGAAGTGTAAAAGCAAAGCGTGCTAATGATGCTAAGACAAATTTTCTTGCTACAATGTCACATGAGATAAGAACCCCGCTCACATCGATAATCGGCTTCCTTAATATCCTTAAAGACACCGAATTGACTAAAGAGCAACAAAAATACGTAGGAACAGCTTCCAGCTCGAGTGAGAATCTTATGTCTCTTATTAATGACATCTTAGATTACTCAAAAATAGAGTCAGATGACTTCACCCTCGAAGAGTCTCAATTTTCTTTGAATTCACTTATACTTGAGATTAAAAATATCTTTGAACATATGACTAAAGAGAAGGGGATTACTTTTGAGCTTAATTACGATGAAGATGTTTACGACTCTATCATCTCAGATCAGGTCAGATTAAGGCAGATTATTGTCAACTTACTTGGTAATGCTATTAAGTTCACTGCAAATGGTAGGGTTGTTCTAAGTATAGATAAAATTAGTGAAACAAGTGCTTCTCAGACGTTGAGAATAAGTGTTGAAGATACTGGTATAGGACTTAAGCCTGATCAGCTTCAAGGGATTTTTGATCAGTTTACACAAGCAGATAATACAATTTCCAGAAAGTTTGGTGGAACAGGCCTAGGGCTGTCAATCTCTAAAAAAATCTCAGATCTTATGAAAGGTACATTGAGTGTAGACTCTATCTATGGCGAAGGGTCTATTTTCACGTACGAACTTGAAATGAACAAAGGTGAGCCTATAATAGGCACCGTTCAAGATATAGATTTAGATAATGATAATCTCTATAATCAAAAGAATGTTCTAATAGCAGACGATGAAGAAAGTAATCGACTGATTATTCAGATTTATTTAAAGAAGCTAGGCATAATTCCTGTGTTTGCTGAGACAGGTAAAGAGGCGGTTGAGATATATGAAAATAATCCTGGTGAAATTGACTTAATTTTGATGGATATACAAATGCCTGAAATGGATGGGGTAGAAGCATTAAAAAAAATTAGAGACATTGAAAAAAAGAATCAATTAGAAGCCGTTGTTACTATAGCTTTCACCGCAAATGTGTTTAAAGAGCAACTTGATGAATACCACGCCCATGGCTTTAATGATCATTTAATGAAACCATTTAAGAAATTAGATGTCTTAAATATTGTTAAGAAATATCTAAACTGACCAGTTTATGTCTTTTACTTTCTGTGTTCTCTGATTTCTAGTTGATAGAGCAGTTTCAGCATCTCTGTCTCTTGTCATAATTCGATCTAGGCCTATTGAGTTTTTAAAATTGTCATTTATAGTGTCTTGAGAAGTTGTATCTATTATTCGATCTTGAACAATTTTTTTATAAAGATAATAACTTTTTCTTTTCTTATAGGTGATTTCTTTATTTTCTCTATTCACTTCGACTAATCCAAACTTGGGTGCGTAGCCATCTGCCCACTCAAGATTATCAGTCATTGACCACCAAATATATCCAAGAACTGGAAGATCCTCACTCAAGGCAAGATCAAGACTCTTCATGTGCTCTAACATATACTTCTCTCGAATAATGTCTTTTGCATCACTCATTCCGTTTTCTGTTATAAAAATGGGAAGTTTATACTTTTCATAAAATATCTTTATCATTTCATAAAGACCTTTTGGATATATTGCTCTACCTGAGTCACTATATTCAAATTTTTCACTAAGCACTAAATTAAAGCCTTTTAAAACTTCTGCGCCATAATAATTTATTCCTAGGTAATCTAAATGATCTTTTGTGAGATCAACGAGTAAAAAATTAAATTTTTGCCAAGACATTTTTGCACTAATTCTTCCGATCACACCATCTCCTACATAGTATGCAAGATTGTGTGCAATACTGACGGGAGCGCTTGAATACTTCTTTATTGCTTCGTAGGCCCTATTATGTGCCTTTGCAACGTTTTCCATACTTTTTTGATACGTACCTTTTATAGGTCCAATATTAAAAAGACCAAGAGAGTTGTATTTACCTTTTGGGCTAGGCCAAAAGTTTGAAAGCTGTGTGAGCGTGATATACATTTGAACCTCATTGAATGTGTTCCAGTAATCAACGTACCCATTTAATTCTTGTGCTACAAATTCACTGTACCTAACAAATTGGTCTATCATTTCTGAATTCTTCCAGCTTCCTTGGCGATGCGTCCACTTTGGTTCGCTGTGGTGATAGAGAGTGACCATTGTCTTCATGTCATTATCTTTTACATCTTTTAGGATCTCTTTGTAGCGAGTTATTGCCTCTTTATCAAAGTCTAATCCTTCCGGACAGATTCTTTGCCAATCAAGCCCCATGCGAAAAATGTCCACCCCTGTATCGTATACAAAGTTCATTTCGCTATCAGGATTATCCCAAAAATTATTTCTTATATTTAATTTATCATCCTCAAGAAAGCCTGCGACTTTTCCTTCCTTTGCGTGATCCAACCAAATATCATCAAGTCCATTCTCAATTTGAGCTGCAGCACAAGCATACCCAAATAATAAATCTCTACCTTTAAATGACAGATCTTTCTTTGAGACATTTTTAAGCTTTTTAATTTCAAAGCTTATATTATCTATGTTGGTTGTATACATTTACTGCAGCCTTAAATCTGGGAATCTCTGAGTTAGATACTCCCCAAATGAAGAACCAACACTATAATGGTAGGCCATGTGAAGATGTAGGCATCTTATTCGACCGTGATCCTGTAATCCGCCAGCTCCAGTTTTATAAATAGTATTATAAAAAGGTGAGTCAGCTGTTAAGGGGAGATTATTTTGTTCATGATAGAAGCTTCTTAAGCCTGCATAGATTTCATTATCTTTTTTCATAAGACTTATAATTTCTGTATCTTTTTCAAGTTCTTTAATTAAGCCTGTTGACTCAATTGCAGAAATTTTCTTTGTTGCACTTCTATCAACAAGCCAAAATAGCGTTGGAAAAGGTTTCTTTCTAATAATTGTATTACTAACAACAGTAATTATTCTCTTGTTGTGCTTGACGGTGGCATGCATACCATCAGGATATCGACCTATTAACTCTCTGACCGACTTGATGTCCTCATCGGTGGCCTTGTTTTCGGTCATTATTGTATTTAATTTTTTGATCTTATCAGAAAGAGTATGGTTCATTTTGTAATAATAGCTACTTTTGCTTTGTATTTCTAGTACTTTATATGCCTTCAATAAATTATACAATATGAAAATATTCCATCATATGTGTTGAAAATCTATATTTAGGCTAAACTGGGACATCTTTTATTGAAAGGAAATTATATGCTTAAACCTATTGTTGTGACATTGTGTATCTCACTCTCGAGCTTCGCCAATACTTCTGAAAGTAACTGGGTTCAAGAAAAACTCCGTAATGCCAAAGTACTTATTCAAAAAGCAAGACAACTTACACCAGAAAGGCACAGATATAAAAGTCTTCAATATGAAAATAATGATTTAGTCATTTACTATCATATTGAAGCAGCGAAAAATATGCTCTCCAAGATAGCAGAGGTCGAAAATAGAAAAATTATTAATAAGATTAAAAGAGGTGAGACATTAGCCGGTAGTGATCTCACAGTGATGCATCAGATTGTTGCAACTTTTCTAGAGGTTCAAAAAGATCTATCAAAACTTGAGAAGAGTCAAGATCAAGCGATTTCTCTTTTAAGTCGCTTGGATAGATTTGAAGTTCTCGATAATACATATACTGACTATTATGCATTCAGAAAATTTAGAAGGCTTATTAACGATTCTGACTTATCTTATGATATTCAGGCACATGAGATATCTAAGCTTATTCGCTCAATTCTTAAAAAAGAATATATATATAAAACCATAGAGTCTTATAACAAATTCGCTCAGTACTACAATGACAACAAGCAGTTAAGTAACAATCATGATCTCAAAGAGAAAATTGTTTCTCATCCCGCAGTGAACCTTCTTAAAGAGCATAAGAAACTGTTAAAACTTTCAAGAAAGTATCGCAATAAAGAGAGACTTGATAAATTATTCGATCTTGGGATAGAGATAACTCATTTATTATCTAAGGCCTTTGGTAATGGTACAGGCGCTGTACGCTGGAGAGAAGGTTATCTATTTAAAAGAGACAAATTAGAACAAGAAATATTAGATAACTTAAGGCCATTAGACATTATTACGGAGAAGACCTATTTTGCATTAACTGATACTTTCATACCGGGTCACTTTGGGCACAATGCGATTTGGCTTGGAACAAAACAACAATTACAAGAAATAGGTATGTGGTATCATCCTAGTATTGTTGAGTACCATAATGAAATTGAACAGGGACTAAGTATTATAGAAACAGATAGAACTGGTACTCATTTGAAGTCGTTAGAAGACTTTATGAATGTTGATGAATTTGCCATCTTAAGAGTGAGTGACGATTTTCTTTCACCACTTAAGAAAGAGAAAGTTTTTACCGTCGCCCTAGCGCAAATCGGTAAATCATATGACTTTAACTTTGATGTAGAGACAACAGATCAACTAGTTTGTTCTGAATTACTTTATCAATCATTCGGTGATGTTAAGTGGCCTACACAAAAGTGGCCAGGAAGAATGGCCATTTCCCCAGATGATATAACTTCCTTGGCACTATATGAGAACTCTCCAGTTGACCTTGTTTACTATGTTGCACAGAAAGAGAAGGGTAATTACAGATATAAGACTAAGCAAGATCTAGCTATAGACTTAGGTTTTCAAAACATCGATAATAATTATTATTCTACTTCCAAAGACTGTAAACATGAGCGATTAAGCCGAAAAGAAAGTGTTCGCGGATCAATCGCTAATAGGTATAACAGAAAAAAAGTCTGTAAGACTACTTACACTAAGTTAAGCTATTAGAAGTTATATCATAAGTAGGTTTCTACAGGTCTTCTTTTGATCTTTATCTCTATGTAACAATACTCGATCTCAAATGAATTCCTACCAAAAAAAATGTCCAACACTAGAGCATATCTCTTAATTACTATACTCTACTCATAGTATTTGCTTTGACTCTAAGACAAATTCACGTTTATGAAAAACAATTTCCATGAACGCAGTTGTATTATTTACAAGGTCTTTATCATTTATTGTTTATTTACATTAATATTTAATCATTAAGACGATGAATTTATAAATATTGGTTACACGAAAACCATTACTTAGATGAGTAGGAGAATATCATGAAAAAGCAGTTAATTGGATTATTACTTTTAGGGTCAATATCATCGTTTGCGATAGACGTGGTTGAGTATCAAAGTTCTCAAAGAAATATAGATGGAACTACTACCTACTTTATGCCGAAATTTAAAGAAGGATTTAAAAGCTGGGTGATCAATTCAAAGTCTAGTTTAGACGGCGTTTGCAAGGCAATTAATAACGACAGCAACTATTTAAAGAATTCTTTAGAAGTACCTTTTAACGCCCGAAGTGCCAAGAGAGCATTTTTGAACGAATATGGTGAGCTTTCCAGATTCTCAAGTTCACAAGATCATTCAAGGTCGATAGTGTCTATTACATGCTTTCAAGAGGAAGACTTTAAAACAGTCATCATTTATGAGGATAGTAAAGAGAGTAAACAGGTCGACGGTTACACTTTCTTCGCTCCTCGTCTTGTAAGAGGCAACAAAAAACACTTAATTAATACGAGGTCTAGTCTCAATGGAGTTTGTGTAGCTCTTGGATTCTCTAAATATTTAGAGGGGTCTATGTCTACTCACTTCAACGCAAGAAGTGATGAAAGAGTGTTTATGAATCAATACGGAAAATTTTCGAAAATTACGGTAAGTGCGAACCACTCAAGAGAGATAGAAAAAATAACGTGTTATAATGAATAGTCGGAGGGGCTCACTCTGAAACACTAGTATGATAACCAAGCAAGACTTATAAAAGTAAAGAATATTCGAGCAGCCTACGGGCTGCTCTTTTTGTATTGAAAAGGGGTCTTTAGTGGATCTTCCAAAACCATGTCCCTCAGATACTTTCTCGGATTAACTCTAAGCTTCTTGCAACTCTCAATTATCGTATAAAAGAACATCGCTACATCAGCGCCATTAATTGTCCTGTATCCAAGATATTTATCTCTGCCTTTAACTGGGTTTCTAAGCACTCTCTCAACAGCGTTATTATCAAGTAGTATTTGAGGATCGTCTAAAAAATATGTCAGTCCCTGCCAATTCTTGATCGTATACCAGATCGCTTGGGCCATAGCTCACAGCAAGCGACCCAAATTTACGCTGATATTGGTGAAGATCACTTAGAAAAAAAGGCTCTAAAAATGGAAAGTTTACTATGAATTTGGAGCTTACTGGATTATTAAAGATAAAAAAGACTATGCTATTTTGGTATAGTCAGAACATGGATGCCTATCTAGATTGAAATACATGGCTTTACCCCATATAACTAATAGTATGAAAGCGCGTTTTTTGAGATTTTAAAAGAGTTTTTCAAATCACCGTAATCGTTAGTTATAATAGGGTATTCAGCCATTTTTCAAAAACTAAAATAGAGTATCTTGGAACAAGAAATAGCATAGAAGATAAAAATTACTATGCTATTTCTATGCTATTTTGCACCCAAAATTATGTCATAATATATGCTAGTTTATTTTCATATATTAAGATATAGTAATATATGAAAGAGGTCTGTTTTGAAAGATGTAATTAAAGAATTTGATTTGTACTTAGACTCTAAAAATCTAAAGTTTAGTGCCATTGTAATTGGTGGTGCAGCTCTAAATATTATGGATGTCACCACGAGAGTTACAAAAGACGTCGACCTTATAGATCCTGAAATACCTGAAGAAATTAAGAAAGCCTCTATTGAGTTTATTATGACTCATCCTGAATTTAATTTAGACAAGGATTGGTTAAATAATGGCCCTATCTCAATTATTCGTGATCTTCCAAAAGATTGGAGACTTAGAACAGTCGAAATATTTAAAGGCCAGTCTATTATTTTATCTACTCTTGGTAGATCTGATTTATTAAAAACAAAACTATATGCACTCTGTGATCGTGGAATTGATTTAGCAGACTGTATTCAGTTAAGGCCAACCCTTGATGAAATCCATGAAGCTCTTCCTTGGGTTTTAAAAGGTGATGCAAGTGAGCTATGGCCTGATAGGGTTAATGAGATGATAGACGCTTTAAAAGAGAAACTAGGATACTAGAATGAATGATTTATACTTCAGACTACAAAAAATTGGATTTAGGGTTAATTCAGCTCAGAAGAAATCTAAAGAATATGTGGATATAGAGAAAACTATCGTTGATGCTCTTTATGAAGTTGATAACGATTCAAGACTTTTAAGTTTAGTTCTTAGTTGGGTTGAAATTCATGGACTTCACCTCGTGGCTGATAAACTTATTAAATATTATCAGCAAGGAATAGAGTATAGAGGCGATTGCCCTTGGGTTATTGCTCTTGCTGCTCGTATGATGGATATGAAAGATCATCGCTTTAAAAAGCTTCTCATACCTTTTAAAAGTGAAGTATGGATAGGTGGGATACCTCAAAAAACGGCTCATAAAATGGATGGAGGTGTTGAATATCTAGAGTCTTTAAATATCAAAACTCCAAAAGGTCATTTAAGAATAAGACATGAGGATATATTGTCGAAAGAGCAACTTATCAAATTAAACCCTCAATACGCGAATAGGTTTCGCTATGGAGCTAATTGGAGAAGTGAGATCATCACAGTAATTGAAAGAGGCTTTGATACTCCTTATAGAATAGCTAAGGAATTAAATATCTCGCCCTCTAGAGTTACTTTGGTATTTAATGAGTATAAATTGATTGCTTAGCCGTTAATAAATCTTATTCCAAATATCTTTCAAAATATAGTATTATCAGAGTATGAGTTTATTCAAAAAACCTAAGTTTATTATAACTGGTTATTATTTCTTTAGAGTACTTTTTATCCCTGCAATGATGTTCGGAGCGTTTTTATTTACAAGAGCGCAGAATGAACCTTCTGAGTGGATAATATTTATTATTTCAGTTATTATTGGACTCACTTTACTTGCCGTGTATAAGTGCTTTTTTAAAGATCTTATTAAGGGAATAGCAAACTTAGAAGGTGAGCTTGATGGTTTTTTTGAAAACTCATGTCTTGTTAAGATTGCTAAATATCTTGCGTTTACTATATCTCTTACTATAACATCCTTCGTTACACTCCTTATTCAAGAGGAAAGTTTAAGTAAATTGCATGAGTTCATCTTTATATGGATTATTGTTTCTGCTTTGTATGTGCATTTAAATTTATTAACTCCATTTTACAAAAAGGAAGATATGGTTAAAGAGTTAAAGAATCTGGTTATAAGCAAAAATCTATAGCATTGTCTGTGCCATTTTTTATGATATTTTCCCTTTAAAGATCTAGTTTTACCCTAAAATACTGTAAATTTTATAAATGTATCCATTCTTTATATCACTAGTGCTATATAAAATTTATGGAATTATTTAAAGACAGAATGAAGCACCCTATATTCTTTGGTTTTATTATTAGCTTTATTTATTGGAATTATCCAGCGTTGGTTTATTTTGCAAAACTAACTTCACAGGATGATCTTAAGACGTATGTAATTGGCTATGATTATTCTTTTTGGAAGCCAATATTTTCAGGGCTTACAGCACCAATTTTAATTGCCGTTGGTGAGTTGTGGTTAAAGTTTGCAGCAATGATTGCTGATTTAATTAGAGACTTTGAATCTTTTAAGCAATATTACAATATTAAAAAAGAAGATCTACACGAGTTGGTAGGAGCTGAGCTTGTGGAGGATTACGGGAAGTATACAAGCAACAGGGTATCTCTGGCACAGGAGTATTCTGATAACATTGTTGCTAAGATCAACAACGCAAACAGTGGTGGGCCAAACATTATAATTAACTCAAGCGACGCAAGGTCGATTCGAAATCATGTTGAATCTTTAAATGCACAATTAAAAATGATTAGCGAAAGAGCCGAAGCAATCAAAATAGGTAGCCTTACGAGAAATCTGTGAGTAGTCGATCCAGTTATATGGATTTATTTAATATACATTTTATATTTTAATGATCTTGCAGCTGATATATGTTGGACTCGTAATAGTCGACATAATCGACAGCTAACTTCTGACTCCAGCAGGGACGGGTTGTATTGGCTATAGCTTTGAAGTTAGGGGTAGTACATAGTGGGGGCAGTTAACGAGTTAAGGTCTTAAAAAGAAAGCGGTGAAAATACTAATCCCCTAGTACTTGGTAAACAATATTTGAGTTTGAAAAACTTATTATTTTAATTTTTAAATCTCTGAATTGAATAATTGAATCATTTTCTAAGTTGTAGTTAAGTTTCTGGCTAAATGCAGATCGAATCAGGTTATCGGTATATTCCCGATAGGTGAGAGAGATGTTTTTACCTTCGTTACCACTATAAATAAGCTCGTACATAAATGAATTCCTTGTGGGTACTTTCGCCTTTTTAAGATCGAATAGCTTTCCCTCCGGCCAGGTGTTATTAATTATTTGAACATTCTGAGGATAAGAATACCATCCATTATTTCTTAGCGTTTTTTGATTCTTGTTTGTTTGTTGTGAGAACTGATTAATTATAGCGTTACTCAGCATTACGCCATCATTTGGAATTACAAGAGTTACATGTGGACTGAACTTCTCTGATCTGGTAACCTTTTCTCCATCTTCAAGAGTTGCAAAAACCTCTAGTCTATCATCAGTCTCAAATATTATGTTGTTACTTGAAAATGTTTTTACAGGCTCAAAGTATTCGGGTTCTTTGTATTGTAGCTTTTTATATGTAACCATTGGAGAACCTGTGTTAGTTGTCGTAACTTCCCCAATCTTGTAGTTCTTTGATGTTTCTTTTTTTGTTGGATAAAAAACCGTCGTCATTTTTGACGCACAAGAAGTAATGAAAAAGCTTAATAGTAAAATTATAAAAGTATTTAGCATTAAATGATTCCTTTGTGTAATGCATCGGCTTGCAGTACGTAATCTTGAGTCAAGATTTCTTTACCAGGAATCTGTTCCATATCTCTTCTAGCCTGTAGTAAGGTAAAACGACATTGGGAATTAAATTAACGATATTGTACTACGAACAAGTTTCTTGACAACTGATTTCATATCTATCCTTCATGGAGATAGTTTAATAATGTGTTTAATTAACTTTACTTGGTAATTTTAAAATACAAATTACGAAGCTTAAAAAAGAGGACATTTTCGGCCTTGATGGTCTTGACAGATTTGTGCGATGAAATAGTTTGTATATTTACTGACGTTCCAATTCCTCCAACGAATATCTTAAGTTATATTTTATGCTTATACAGTGGTCTTAGGGCTGAGAAAGATTGTTAAAACGGGTGATGGGAGTAATACTCAGATATGTGAGAACCTGAAGTATTCTGAGTATTATGATCTTGCTATACAAAAGAGGCATTAGTCATTTCTAATTCTTAGACAAGTAGTATTCAAAATAAGTTAGTCTGCCTCTTTTTGATTTTATCTCTATAAAAGTCTTTTTGATTTATAGATCCACTTACTGTTATAGTAAAAAGCTCATATTTTTTGTTCTCGTTTATATATGATTCCTTATCGTTTGTTTCAATCTTTAGTCTTAAATCAAACAGTTTACATAGATCATTAACTATAGCTAAACCTTTTCCGTCTCCGGCGAATCCATAGCTGATTGCATTTTTACTCCTTACACGCTTCTTTGAAAGTGAAGAGATTTCCTCTATAGAAATTGGAGGTCCATAATTAGAGATTTTTAATACAATTACATTACCATTTTCTTTTATTTTAAGTTTTACCTTACCTCTCTCAGGAGAGTATTTGATAGAGTTTTCCAATAATAAAAGCGGTATTAATTCTATAAAATCATGCCCAAGTATTGATCCAAACGTGCTTCCTATTTTATCATTGCAAAAGTCAAGCTGCTTAAGCTTAGCATCAGGCAGAAGTACCTTTATTGCTTTAATACATTTTCCATGTAAGTTAACATCATGCAATTTAACTGATTTAGGATTTGTCTTATACTTTAAATAGTCCATTCTTACGGATAGTAGTTGAGATGCATGCCATGAACTTGTGACTCGTCTCTCAAAATGAGACAAGTCGAAGCCTTCATGGTTGGATAGATTTTCTCTTATATACTCTAGCTGCCCTTTTAATTGAGAATTAATATTTCTTGCGTCATGTATAAAATCTCTATAATCGTCTATCTTATCGTTAGAGGTAATATTGCTTCTATATAATTGCTCAAGGTCTAATAAAACTTGATCTCCAAGGTGGTGTTCAGGGAGTCTACTTCCTTTTTTAAGTTTAATAACATCGCTTTTTGATGATCTTAGCCCTGAAAAGTGATAAAAATTATCCTTATGTAAAAAAGAGTATACAGAAAATCCGTATGGGCATGTCTTTATCCCTACAGTATCAATTTTTTTATAAAATTTTTGGCATGTTTTTTTTATAAAGTTCGTTTCGCAAAAACTGCATAGCTTTACTAAGGAACCATTTTCAAGTTCTTTGGATCCATTCTTATGATTCGGTACAACAAACATGAAAAGTTTTTATCCCGCAAATATATAGTTTGCAATTAAGCTTTGAATGATAGGCTTTACATTGTCATGTAAAATATTGACAAGTTCAGATGTGTTGAAGCTTTTTACGTTTTTTTCATTCATATGTTTAATGAAGTCGCTTTCTAATTTTGCAACTGTATAAATATCTACATTTCTTTCTAGTAGTAGTTTTCTCGCTTCAAGCCACTGTGCTTTAGGGTTGTATAAGTCTCTGATCAAATTATCGATATTTTTTATCCATAACGGTAATGCAAGATCTTTATCCATTGTTTGATTAACTTTAGAAGAGATTTTGTCAATTTTATAATCTCTTGAAGAGTAAGCGATTAATGGCTTCATTGGATATCTTTTTTTTATCTCTACCATCAAGTCTGCGCCATCTTTAAATCCTAACTTTAATCCTACTCCGTCAATATCGCATAAAATAATTGCATAACCTTTTAATTTAGCGAAGTCGTCTAAGTCTTCAATTTGGGTAACCTTAAAGTCGTTATTTCGTAAATTGTCTATCTGAGCAAATTTGTTATCGTCTATTATTAATATAGGTGTACTAACTCTCTTTGAGGTGGGATCAAACGTATTGTCTTCTACTATATCATTAATTATAAGCTTACTTTCTTTCTTATTCCGGAACATGTTAATCCTCATTGTTTAATTTCCACCACCACCCATGTCTCCACCATCAACAACTTTGAAAGTTAGATCAATAGAAGAACCATTGCTTAAAAGGATCTTAGAAACGTCTAATACGCCCTTGTTCTCAACATCAAAGATAGAGTGAGTCTTCTTGACCTTAATACCCTTAACAGGCTCAAAACCCTCCACAATGTCCTCTAAGCGAGAATAAACACCATCTTTAGTAAGAATGGCCTCAATCTTAGAATTTTGAACAACAAGCTTATCAAGATCTTGAGAAATTCCACCGCCTCCTCCAGGTCCCGAAGCAGAAAGATTGAAAGATATGGAGAGATACACCTAAAAAGCTTGCTTATACAACCGGAAAGTAAAAAGAGAGTATCACTTCCTTTTATCTTTAACAGTACTTCTAGTAATTCGTTTATTGTTGTTAGACTGTCGAACATTACTCAGAAAAGTCGAGAACACAGAGTTATAAAACTGAGTGATATAAGCACTCCAAACATGATTAATAATCTTCTGAACAGTTTAACGATAAAAGCTAATGCGGGTGACAGGATTGAGTATGAGTTATATGCAAGGTTTTTTCAAGACAATGATACAGTTGTAAGTAGAAGCTTGATTTTTCCACATGCGATTGCCTCAACAGGAGAGGACTCTGTAGTGCAGTCTAAAGTATTCTTTAATTTTAAAGACATTAAGAATGTTTATCTTTTTGACATAGTTGGTAAGCAAAAAGGTGATAAATATAGAAATATTCCGACAGGGCTATTTCCGACCAATTTTGATGTTTATGTGACCGACAACACCAGAGAAGTCGGTATCGAAGTGAAGTACAGAAAAGAGGATGTTGAAATCAATGATACTCTTTCTATTGTGATCTGCCCAGAGACTGCATCAAGCTTCACTCAATGCAAAGAACTATCTTTTGACGATAAGTATTTAGACTTTGGAAAAAGCGTTTTTCATTATAAAAGTGGACAAGTCGTAATAAATGAAAATTATGCACGTGTATGCTTAATCTCTAGAAACAAGACAACTAACTTGCTCACTGGTAGAGGGTGTGCAAAGACAGATGAAGATAAAGAGTTGTTTAGAAACCTTATAAGCCTTTCGGGTAACAATGTTATTTATGGTGGTGAGTGGCATGAAACAGGATACTTTCAAAATGATCGCTACAGTATTCGTGATGGTGAAGTGGGTGGAGATGATTGGGTGTCATATTCTCATAGGAACTTGTTCGGATCTATGACGGGAACTATTGCAAGATTTACAGTAGGTGGATCTTTAAAGTTTTACGATATTCTGTTTAATGATTTTAACGGTATTCAGGGTTTTGATAGTCGACTCGAGAGTGACTTAGGACACTCGGACCACAATGACGGCCTATCTGTTGATATTCGATGGGCCAAGACAAATGAAATAACAAACTCCTCTTTTGGCTATCAAAGTACTAAGGAGATTACCAGTACCGAGGATGCCATAGCGATTGAGAACTTTTTAAATAATGATAATCTTTCGCAGTATGTAGAAGAACTTTATGTTGTAAGTAAAGATTTTGATCTTCTTAGCACACAAATAAAAACAAGGTCTGTTTTAAGTGATTTCGCAAACTATGTTGACTCAACCTGTTTAAGCTCAGGCGACATGATGAGAGATGTAATAAAAAACAAAGAAAAACACAAAGACCACTTTCATGTAAAACTTAGAGACCTTGAAGAAAGTGGCAATAAGATAGAGTCATCTGAGAAAGTTCTGCTTGATATAGAGAATAGCTTCGAAGAGAACTATGGAGAAGACTCCATTTCTTACAGTTTTAATTTCGGGGAAGGATATAATATAGATTACTACTACTTAAAGAGGCTCTTACCTGGTGAATCTTCAACTTTAGCCACCAGAGTATCAATTTTAATTCCTTCGGAAGAGACAGATACTGATCCTGTATATATTGATAGTCAAAATAGCATCAGAGTGTCTCAACTTTTTGTTAAGAAAAAAGGTATAAATGAGTATTTTGTCCGTGCTGGTGATTCGCTTTTGGCTCGATTTGATTTAAAGGCGCTAATTAGTAATGATCTAGGGTGTGCGAATTACGAAGCAGAAGCAATACTAAGCACTTCTGCAAAAGTTTCAAAACTGACAAGTAATGAAATAAACTTAAATTTTCATCCACATGAAGTAAAAAACTTTAAAGTTGATCTTTCTGAAATGAATAACTTGAATGAAGTTATGGTTGCACTTAAGTCCGATACCCGAGCAAGTTTCAATTCCGAAATATACGATAAGCAAGGAAATGAAATTCAAAGACTATCTCCATCTGCACTTGAAGATACTTATAATATTACCTTCAATACATATAGGCACGCAATAGCAAATCAATTTGTCGCAGGAGAAAGTATTGGTCAATTTTACTATTTATCAATTGAGAACATAGAGAGCACTCCAAGAGCAATGTCTCTTAAGTCTAGCTACTATAATAAGATAGCCACTATTGATGGCTTTAAAGTTCTCAAGGTCAAAGCCGAGCTTTCTAGTAGTGTAGAGTGGACCGGCTTATGGGATGACTCTAATCTTATCTTGTCCAGAAATGAAGATGGACGCAGAACAGAGGGGGTACTAGAGTTGACAAGCACTAGTAACAAGCATGATCTATTTGCTATAAATGCAAATAATTCAAGTGTGGATATCTATATTCCAAAGTCTCTTGACTTATTAGAGACTCATATTGGAAAGTCGACACTCCTTTTCTCAATATCAGAGCCCTTTACTGATAACAACAAAACAAGCCATATATTCACGAATAAGTATGACCCTGTCGCCTATGGAGGCCTTAAGGTTCCTGAAACTACTCAAAGTATACCTAATTTATATAATGAGTTAGGCTTACCAGAAGTTGATGCAAATGTTTGTAGTTGGTATAAGAACGAAACAAGTTATTATGGTTTATACTACTTGCAGCATATTCTAGGAAAGTATGATTTACTTACTAATGGGCGGGCTGGCATCTCAGAATTTGTTAATGATCTTAGGTCTAGAGCTGGTGGAATTACTCCGATAAGTGAGATAAAATGTTCAGATGTTTATAAAAATGACTATCCAATGGAAGGTATCCTATGAAAATTCTCATTCTATTTC
>DDIK01000164.1 GCA_002338505.1 Bacteriovorax sp. UBA1852 | reverse complement strand
CAATAATCTTCTGCATCTCTTGAGCGTTTTTATTAGAGACTTCTACAAGATTGTTATTGTTCTCTCTTACTTCACCAATTGAGTTCGTAACCTGTTTAATAAATTGTTGTCCGTTGTGAGCTTGCTCATAATTCTCTTCTGAACTATCTTTAGCTTGTCTCATTTTTGTTAGATTGGATTCTGCCATAGCTGATATTTCATCAAGCGATGTCACCGTCTCTTGAATTCCTGATGCCTGTCTCTCCGAGCCTTTTCCTAAGTCCTCAGAGGCGCTTTTAAGCTCTAGACTTAACTTTTCATTTTTTTCACTGACTTTCTTTAACTCAACTAATGTCGTTCCCTGAACTTCAATTATATCACCAATCTTCTTTGCCAATATTCCTGCAAAGATACCCGTTATAATGGCAAAGAGTGCATGAACAATAACTATGGTAAAGGATGCTTCATAATTAAAAAGGCTTGATGGTAGGAGAAAGAATAAACCGATATGGTGAACAGCTATAAAGGCCACAGCTGAAACAACGATATGCCAATTGCCAAAGAGTGCAACAAAAGACAGGAAGCTAAAAATATGAAAGTGCATCTCAATCATCCCACGTCCGAGATGAATAAGTATTCCTGAGTAGGCCATAATAGCAACGGCATTCACATGCTGTGTAATTTTACTTGTGGGCTTAAGAAAGTACATGACTAGTGGACCTAGAAAGACAAAGCCTGTAAGACCTAGGGCAACACTTAGCTCAGTCTTGAAGTAGTGTGTCATGCCAAGAAATACCGGGATATGCAGGGCAAGCACAATAAGTGAGACTTTAGCCGTCATTTTATTATGTTTCTCTCTTAATTCATTCATTTATTTTCCTTCATTAATCATTGTATTTTAAGCCTACAGGATCTAGCCATTTCTTATATTTCTTCGACAAGTAACATCCGTATGCGGGAAGTGTTTTAATGTCTTTCTCATTATTTTTATGAGACTTAGCAAGTTCAAGGTCTTTTATCTTAGAAAAAGGATTTAGCATTTTATCAGAATATCCACCTTCATATTTTACGTCACCTTCAGGACTTGCTATGACAAGTAGAGGTATCCCTTCAGGTTTATTTTCATTGCTTGTCTTATCGTAATCTCGTTTATAAACATTGAATCCTTTTTTACTGAGTCTCTGATAAAAACTTTTTTTATCTTCTAAATCATCAAATATGACAATTTTTTCGGAGAACTCATCGCTGGGACCTCTTTTTTCGAGATATTCAGTTAGAAACTCTGAACATTTACATTCTCCACCTATGAAGTGAATAATCTGCCAATTATTGTCCTGACTGAACTTAAGCGAGGAGACGCTTCTCGCTTTGGCAAAGTCGGAGTAATGCCAAATACCAAACATAAGTGATGATCCGACTAAAACTACAAACCACATAACGAGTAAAGAAGTCTTCAAGGAGTTAACTAATTTTTTCATGTTCCGCTATTCGGTACAATATTACAGGAAGTTAACTATCTTTTGTAATTTACAATTTTGTCTAGCTGTGATGAATTTGGGACAGGTTCCAGATGCTCATGGAAGTACCTAGCTATCTTTTGCCATGTGTAAGCTCTTCGTGAGTGTGCAGTGATAGGGTCAATGAATTGATCGAAATAGATATTTCTTTCAACCATAGATTGCATCAATTTCATCATGCCAAATAGGGGAGCATTATAGTCTCTTGCTCCATGGATAATCAGAAGCTTTGCCTCTAGTTTGTCGATATGATTAATAACTGCAGATTCCTCGTAGCTTTCGGAATTGGTTATAGGGTCACCCATATACATAATGGAGCTTATAGAATGAACATCGCGGATATCAGCGACTGCAGCGTTGGCCACGGCAACTTTAAAAAACTTCGGTGCTCTGGTGACAAATTGAAGTGTCTGATAGCCTCCATATGAAGATCCAATAACACCAACTTTTGAAATATCAATAAAGCTCAAGTCTTTTGCAATCTGCTCAATGAAGTACTTATGATCAAATACCTCTACTTGACCAAACTTCTTATAATTAAAGTCGGTAAAATTCTTATTTCTGTCAGGAGTTCCTCTGGCATCCATCATAAGAACGATAAAACCTAGTTCAGCTAGTTGATATGCAAATTGATTTGCTTCTTCAGCGTAATTCCATGTGGTGAAGCGATATTGTGGACCGCCATATATAAAATCAATAATAGGATACTTCTTGTTTGGATCAAAGTGACTTGGGAGATGAAGGACACCGTGAAGTTTTGTTTTATTATCGGTTGCATAGGCCTTGACTTCGATCGGCTTTTTCCAACCCATATTAAGAAGTTGTTGATCATTTGATTGGCCCAAATGCCTCATCCTGTCTTTCGTCAGACTTTTAACGATCACTCTATTAGGTGTTGTGAGATTACTAAAGTTATTAACCATGACAGAATAGTCAGGTGAGAGATAAACGTTTTCTTCATGATGTCTCCCATTGTAAACCTTTTGGGTCATGGTCTTTCCATGGGTATAACCTAATTGGGTGAGCCTCTTCATTTTACCATTTCGATGCTTATATACATGTAAGTGGTATGGGTTATCGTCTTCGCCTAGGGCCTGAAAGTACAAGGTATCGTTCTCTTCGTCATATGAAATAATCTCGTCGATAGAAAAAGGACTCCTTGTTTCTTGCTTTAGGTCTCCAGTTGTAAGATCAATTCTATAGATCTGTGCTCGTCCGCTTTGTTCAGATAAGAAATGAGCATAGTTTTTATTAAAGTAAGTTCTTAGGTTTCCTGTCCTAGCACCTATTGGATTATTCATAAGATAGGTTTTAGATTTCTCTGTGAATAAGAAATTTATTCCTTTCTTTGAATCATATAAATAGAAGCTTCTTTCACTGAAGAACTTATTCGTCGTACTAAAGATCAGAGATGTGTTTGATATTTTTTCTCTAATTTCGTAATATATATGCTCTGGTTTTCCAGTTGAAATTTTCTCGGCTTTTAATGTCTCTGTATTGATGATGTAGAGTTCTTGAGGTGCCGGTGCATCTTTTGCTGAAACATAGGGAATATCTCTTATTGTCCATGGTGTAGTTGAGGACCAGTCATAGTTCATATCAAAGGTTGAAGCACCAGTGAAGTTCTCATTTGTTATCGCAATTAATTTTTCTTGCTCTAGCCAAGTTGAGCTGTAGAGCTTCCAATGCACCATCTCGGATATGGGGTCTTTAAAATCTATATCTAATAATGTTTCACTATAAGATATTCTCAAGGCGGGCTTGTTCTTTGAAATTGTTAAGAGAAAGCTATTTCTAGGGGAGAGTATTTCACTTTGAGGATACTGACTCATATGATGATCTGGAGTTTTTATAGTCCTTATCACAGGTGTGTTGAGTTTAGTTTCAAATCTTATTGTCATTGACGATAAATCAAAGACAAAGTATCGATCTTCATATTTGAGAGTTGCTTGCTTGTTGCTAACAAACTTTAATTCAGAAAATAACTTATCCATTGAGTACGGTACTTTAGAAATTTCAATAAGCTCTTCTAGATTGTTTGTGCTTAAAAAATTTTCCACCTTTAGTGAACTGGTATCAAAGAATTTTACGGCCTGCTCTTGATGATTGAAGAAGTAAAAATCTCGATCATTTTCATGCCATTTTGGCTTCACCTCAATTTTTTTGATATGTTTGTTGATGTTTTCAAATTTACGATATAGGTCAGACCTAAAAGGAGAATTTGCCTCTATATAAATGCAAAGTATCAGTGATATGAGTAAAGGTATAGCTCTCATAAATAATCCAAATTTTGTGTAAATATATTTAGTAGGTAGCAACTCTTACTCGTAGAGTCAATCAATTCTGTATATGTTTAGGATTTAATATCTATAAGGCGGCGAATGGCGAAAAAGCGACCCGCTTAATAGCGGGTCTATGAAAGATCTTATTTGTTTATTTTTGAGAAAGCTGATTTCATGGATTCATATTGGTATTTGCAAATTCCACTTATTTTATCGTTGTAGTTCGAAAAATTTACTGCCATAAAACTTGATTGTCCTTCTTTGGCGTTCCACATGTCACTTTTTCGTCCATCAAGTGTTGATATCCTTGCAACTGTCTTGTAGTCAGACTGACAGCTAGAATTAGATGTATAAAAGCAATCTCCACCATCACCAAAGTAGTCACAACTTTGAACTTCATAATGGAAAACAAGATTTGCTTCTTCAATATTTTTTACAGGCTTATAACCTGCTTTGATCATCGAATCATGTAAGTGCTTCCCGAGCTCTTTTATTCGCTTCTCTTCATCTGTTAGGGTGGTGTTTTCATCTCCCGAAGTATCAGGAAGATCTAGATAAGCTGATACTAATTCACTGTGTATCGCATTTGTTGATACATTATCATTTTGGTGCATAGGGTTTTGCCTAAGATCTGGCATCACTTCTGATCGCGGATTACTCACGTTTAATATCTCTATTGAGCCTACACCTGGTCCGTCATCACCTGCAAATGTTGGGATAGAAAGTAAAGTAACTAAAGTTGTAATTGAAATAATTTTTTTCATTTTAATCTCCTTAAATGATTACTTCCCGTAACGTTTGGCTGATTTCACCGAGTGGTCACTTTAGAATTTGTTTTAATGATGTGATTTGAAGCAAGTAAGGTGCCAGTATTGAATATCTTGTAATTAATTACTTGGCTTGATTTGTTGGTATAGTTTTTAGTCAGATGTAGAGATTTTAGTCAAGTTAGTAAGTTAAAATGGAAAAATATTCTACAGGTTATCACCGCTGTACTAGTGAAATAAAATCATTTTATACCTTCAGCTGGAGAGGAGAATGATTTCAGTATATACATATAAAGAGCCTGTTAAATATATTAGTTCATATATTAATCAACTTAGGGTGGATGACCCTTCATTTTCGATGAAGAATTTTGCTCACTCTTTAGGTTTGTCTTCTTCAATTCAGGTTATTGATATTCTAAAAGGTAAAAAGAAAATAAAAGATAAATTCTTTGATGCCTTTAGCGATTATGCAGATCTTACCAAGTCAGAAAGAATGTACTTTCAAGCAATAGTTTCTAAGTCAAAAGAGTCAAACGTTGAAAGATTAAGAATGTTTGATTTGTTAATTGAAGAACTTAGACCTAGTGATAAGAATGAACCTGTAACAATTAATTATGAAGATGATTTAGATATTTTCAGTGACTGGGTATATACAGCTATTCTTTCATTAAGTGAGCTAAGAGACTTTGAATTAACTGTTGATAACATCAAAAGTAGTTTAATCGCTGATATCAAAAGTGATCGTATTGGAAATGCTCTTTTTAAGTTATTTCAACATGGTCTTTTAAGGCTAAATGACCAAAATAAAATAGAAAAGAGATATCTTAGAACGACGACCAAAAGAGGATTAAAGCTAAAGGATATTGAAGAGTATTACTCAATGGTATGTGATCTTGCTAAAGATGTTCTTGAGATAGAGTCTTCAAAAATAGAAGTTAATCTATTTAGTTTCCCAATTGATGATAAAAATATACCTTTGGCAAAAGAGATAATCTCTAAATGTAGAAATCAGTTATCTCGATTGTCCGAGCAGGGAGCTGCTAATAAGGTTTATCAAGCTAATTTGAGCCTTTTCCCCCTTGTAAAATAGGGGACTCCAAACGTAATGACTTGCAACGGGAAAAGTAGTATTTGCGATAAGAAAATGTGCCTATAACTTCACTACCAGACTTATATAAATCGTACAAAAAATCGTCACTTTTGATTTTATCAATTCATTTTTTCAACAGACCTATTAGAAAATTTAGAAATCACTTAGAATTTATTTAACTTATATAATCAACGTTTTTAACTTAGCGCAATTATTTACGCTTTAACTTTGGAGAAGATATGAAATTCCTACTTTTTACATTATTACTTACCGGTTCTGTGTCGTCATTTGCTATTGGCCAGGATGAAAATAACTTACAGGGCCCTGCCCAAAGCCTTAAAGAGTATGATGGAAAGTGGGTCATGACAGACTCTTTTTGTAATTCTGGTAACAGAGGAGATCTAACTTTTTGGACTTCAAGCTACCTAGAAATTAAAGATGGTAATATAGAATCTAGAGTATCTGGTCCAGATTGTATGACTCTTGAAAAGATTATTTATTCTGAGGCTGGGTCACAAGGTGATGTGTCTGTTTATGACGAGGTAGGTACTATTCAACTAAGTAAGCAGTGTTTTAGTGAAAATAATAAACTTTTTAAGAGCGATGGTGATGGAGTCATGGCGGTTAAAAGTAAACTTTATATTAACAACAATAAACCAACAGAAATTTATCAAATTATGAAAGATGCTGATTGTGGTGGAGGAAAGGGCTTAACTGCAGTTTACTCTAGGTTTCAGTAATAAAACAGGCTTCCTAGCAAGGGTGCTTAGCTGGCCCTGCGCAAAATTATGCTGCTGATGCCTGAGTTCATATCTTATGTGGAGATGATTTGATCGATAAGTGATCTCCTACAGTTTTGAGAAACGATCTTGGAGAATAAAGGACTGCTCCTATTGACTAGGTCTCGGACGAGTTCACTTATGAGCTTGTATGTGCATTGGAAAATTCTATTGCGTTATAGAAGAGAGTATAGGGAGCAGATTGTTAGGAGGAGACGAGATAATTATAGAAGCTTTGGTTTAAATTACTCATGTTAGAAGTCTATAAGTTATGCTCATTATATGTCCAGTTTTGTAAGGTAAGTATTTCAAAACTTTATATGGCCTTGTGACGAGGCTTTAAAGATCCACTAATATTAATTTGAGATATATGGTTTTTTCTTAATTACATGTCTCGCCAAAAAAGTTTGCTTGTCCAAGATTACCTACTCCTGGAGTGCAGTATACCGAGATTCCTGGAGCTGTATTTGTAAGAATATTAACACTTGATGGAAGTGGGTCTATATCCCATCCATTCACGTTAAGGCTAGACAAATTTGATGCGTTAGAAAACATATAGGCCATACTTGTAACATTTGATGTGTCGAAGCTTGAAAGGTCTAATGTTGATATACTTGAGGCATAATAAAACATACGGTTCATATCAGTTACGTTAACGGTGTTAAAACTTGTAAGGTCTAAACTTGTTAAGCTTAAAGTGTTTTGAAACATCCCTCCCATGTTTGTTACGCTAGACGTATCGAAGCTTGTTATATTTATTGCGCTTAAACTTGTTGTATCTTGAAACATGAAAATCATGCTTGTTACATTGCTGGTGTCGAAACTTGATAGGTCTAGTGTTGTTAGGCTTGATGCACCATCAAACATGTAACCCATACTTGTAGTGTTTGCGGTATTAAAACTTGAAAGGTTTAGGGTTGTTAATGCGCTTGCATTTGCAAACATGCTACCCATAGTAGTTACATTAAATGTGTCGAAGTTTGATATATCTAATGAGGCTAGGTTTGTTGTGCCTGCGAACATACTTCTCATATCAGTTACACTACTAGTATCGAAACCAGATAAGTCTAATGAGCTTAGAGTTGCTGCATCCGAGAACATGCTTCTCATATCCGTAACACTACTTGTATCAAAACTTGATATATCTAATGAAGTTAAAGCTGTTGTGCCTGAGAACATAAAAGCCATATTTATTACATTCGTTGTATTAAAGCTTGATATATTTAGAGAAGTTAATGAATTAGCGCCGCTAAACATAGACCTCATTGTTAAAACATTATTTGTGCTAAAACTTGATAAATCTAAACTTACGAGATTTGAGGCACCTTTAAACATGCGGTTCATGCTGGTTACATTGCTAGTGTCAAAACTTGTTAAATCTAGCGAAGAGAGGCCAGATGTACTCATGAACATTTCGTCCATCTGCGTGACATTGCTTGTATTAAAAGATGTGAGATCCAAAGAGGTTAGACTAGATGCATTTACAAACATTCCGTACATACTTGTAACATTACTAGTGTCGAAATTTGATAAATCTAATGAAGAAAGATTAGAGGCATTCTCGAACATACTTCTCATAGAAGTAACACTGCTGGTGTCAAAACTAGTTAGATCTAATAAGGATAAGCTAGGCGTAGATTCGAACATCTCTGTCATAATAGTAACACTGCTCGTATTAAATGTTGAAATATCTAAAGATGTCAGGCTTGTTGTGTTTTGAAACATTCCATACATATCAGTAACATTGCTTGTGTCAAAGTGTGTAAGGTTTAGAGATGTGAGGCTTGTAGCATAACTAAACATTCTGTGCATATTTGTAACGCTGCTTGTGTCAAAGTTTGATATGTCTAATGTGGTTAAGCTGGTGGTGCTAGCAAACATACTCTTCATGGTGAAAACACTTGTTGTGTCAAAGCTAGATAAGTCTAATGTTGTTAGGCTCGATGTGTTTTTAAACATGAGCGCCATATTTACAACGTTACTGGTGTTAAAGTTCGATAAGTTTAAGGAGGTTAGTTTATTGGCATTTGAAAACATAGAATTCATATTGATGACGCTGTTAGTGTTGAATCCCGATAAATCCAAGGACGACAAATTTGTATCCATAAACATGGAACTCATATCAGTTACATTCATTGTATCGAAGCTTGATATGTTTAATGATGTAAGGTTTCCGGTGCCTTTGAACATGGAAGTCATAGATATTACATTGCTAGTGTCAAAACTTGATAAATCTATAGAAGTTAAGCTATTAGTTGCCCAAAACATACGACCCATTAAGGTTGTACTGCTTGTATTGAAGCCTGACAAATCTAGTGATGTTAAACTACTCGCTCCATGAAACATGGAGTCCATGTTTGTGACACTTATTGTGTTGCCACCTGCGAATGAGATTAGATTGGAGCAGCCTTTGAATGCTGCAGCTAGGTTTATCCATCCCATGTCTCCGAGACTTAATACACCGATTAAGTTATCTTTGCTTCCGCTATTGTTAAAATACCAAGCTTCAAGTGTACCTGATATTGTAACCGTATAGTCACCCGGAGTTGTATATGTATGACTCTTGGCAGGGTCACTATCAGATGTGACAGTGTCTATTGGTGATCCATCTCCCCAGTCAACTTGGAAGTTGTAGTTATATCCCGATCGTAAGGGAAGTGTGATGGTTTCGTTCGCTATGGTCGTTCTCCAAACAGATATGAAATCGCTTGAAGGAGGAGGTGGAAGATTCGTTGTGCCTCTATCTTCATTAGGAGTATTACTTTTTTCGCTTACGAGTTTTGTTATGAACTCCTGAAACTCGGTCTCTTGACAGCTTGATTCGTTCGCATCGATTTTTACTTCACTTTCTTCGTCAAAGAGTTTATTCGCAAAGCTTACGCCACAGATGACTGGAGTAGTAAGTAGTCTTTCTTTTTCTGTTATTGGTTCTAGTGATGCTAGAAAATAAATATCCCACAGTCCAAATGGAACGAATGTTTCCATTGTTGATGGGTTAATTCTCTGTATATAGTCTTCTCCTGTCTCTAGGTTAACGAGTCTTAGGTGAGGGTAGTATAGGGTTTTAGCTGTTTGGAAGCTAATATTAGTAACTACAGAAGAGCTTCCTTCTGGTGCCTTTGAGCACGAGAAAAGAAGTGTATATATAAAGAGAATTGTTAATAGTTTCATTGGAGTATTATCGTCGGGAATAAAGGATTTCGTTAGTTAAGAATTCTTAATCGAGGGCCTCGTGGGCCATGGCGGAAGTTAAAATGTTTGGGGTTCAAGGCCTAAGCCTGTAAAAATCAACTTTTAGGCTAATAGATAGAGTGCTCTAACTAAATTACGGTAACTTAAATTAGAGCTTTCAATGAAAGAGATAGCATTAAGTCGTTGAAATAATACTTGTCCAAATTGTACACGAAATTCTGGCAGCCTATGAAATAAAATTAATGTACCCTTGTTGATAGAAAACAAACATGGAAACGATGAAAGATGACTGCAGTGTAGTTTTGTGTAGGCGAAAAAGATCATTGTTAGAAGATCTTTCAAGATTTTTAAGTACATAATGAATACTAAGCACTGTGAAACCAGATAAAAAAAAAGCCATTAGTCGTTCAACTAATGGCTTTTTTAATGGAGGTCGGGATCGGATTTGAACCGATGATATCAACAGTTTTGCAAACTGCGCCGTTAGACCACTCCGGCACCCGACCAAAATAAGAAATTTCATTCTAGTGATTTTAACTTCTTAGTCAAGGTGTTTTTTCACTAGTTGCTTAATTCATGGGATAGAATTAGAATATTGTTCATGAAATTACTTTATTTTTTACTATCAGTTTTACTTACTTTTTCTTCTGCGCACAGCTCTTCAAAATTACGAGATATCAAGTGGACAGTTTTAAAAGATCATAAAGGGATTACTGTATATGAGCCTGTTAATTATAAGCATCCCTCAGGGTTGATTCCTTTAAAGTTTAAAGCTGTACTTGATCATAATATTTCTAAGGTTCTTACCGTTCTGTCAGATGATACAAGAAAAACGGAGTGGATGCCTAATTTGAAAGAGTCAAAAGTAGTCGAAAGAAAGAGCCTCGAGAATGCTGTCGTTTATTACCGCTATGACGCGCCTTGGCCTTTCAATGATCGCGAATTTGTAGTTTATAACCTTGCCGTTTTTACACCAGCCGACATGACAGTGAATGTCGATATTCGCTCTGTTCAACATGAATTGCGACCTATTGGAAAGAAACATGTTCGCGGCATCACTTATGATGGTTATTCGATCATAAGGCCTGGAAAACCAGGTACTACAACTGTTGAAATGGCATTCTTAAATGATTTTGGGGGTCTTTTGCCGAGCTTCATTGTTAATCTTGTCCAACAACAATGGCCCTATCGCTTTATGGCCCATCTTAGAGAACAGCTAAAGAAAGATAATATCGAAATCAATCCAAGTTTTATCTATAATAAGGTTCAAAATAAGGTTCAAAATAAAGTTCAAAATAAAGTCCAAAGCAAAGTTAATTAATGCAATGTCCTCTATGCCATTCACATGATTGTGAAATATTTCATGATGATAACCAAAGAACTGATAAGAAGTTTAATCAACATAGACTCTATTATCAATGCTTTCGCTGTAAGCTCATTTATCTTGAGCCCAAACAACTGCCCACAAGCGATATTGAGATAAAGAAGTATAATGAACATACTAATAATCCTCTGGATCAAGGTTATCGTGCTTTTTTAAATATGCTTATTAAGCCTTTAATGAATAAGCTCGATGAAGCAGATTGTGGCCTTGATTTTGGAAGTGGCCCTGGACCAACGCTGTCTGTTATTTTCAAAGAGCATGGTTTTATTGTTGATGACTATGATCCTTATTTTAAGAATGACCAAGAGCTTCTCTGTAAAACATATGACTTTATTACTTCTACTGAAGTTTTTGAGCACTTCTTTGAACCAAAGAAAGAACTAGAGTTACTTCTCAATCTTCTTAATCCTCAAGGATATCTTGGAGTCATGACTAAGCTTTATAATGAATCAATTGATTTTAATAATTGGTATTACAGAAGAGACTCTACTCATGTTATTTTCTTCACAGAAGAGACCTTTAAATGGATCAGCGATACTTATTCTTTGAGAGTTGAAATTCTTGGTGATAATGTCATCATTTTACAAAAAGAGTAATAAGAGTTCTATCTTCCGTTATTCTCATATCTAAGGATCGTTACACCAGTAATCGTGTTGTCTTGAAAGACACATGTTCTTGTTGTGTCACCATGACCTTGATAGCTTCCAATATTTGGTGTGTAAATGCAGGTTTCATTTTCTTCACATAGTCCGTCATCGTCGCCAATACTATCAGCTAAAACTTCAATAGCATTTTTAAGAAAGCGATTGCGACATTGTTCACCAACTTCACAAACTCCATCAGTATCGCCTGTGGCCTCGATAGCATTTATACCGTCATAGTAATCTAAATTTAAATCATCTTCATAGAATTCATTTCCATCAATATCACTCGGACAATTGTCGGTGCTATTAGGAGGAAAGTCATCTACCGGTGTGAATGTCCCACCAGTCGTATAAAAGTTTGCTGATTCTTTAACAAGCACATCATTTGTTCTTAGACTAAAATCAAAAGTTGCACATGTGTTACCAGTGGTACATAGGCCTCTATTTTCTGTTTGATCAGGGTAGGTGGCACTAAATCCGGTGTCATATTTAATGATTGTTCGAAATTCATTATCAAAATTTAGCCAATCATTAATATTTGCAAAAGACTGTTGTGGCTGACTTGAAAGAAGTGGCGTTGAGTTTGTCGCATCATTAACAGGACCTGTGAAAGTCGCATCTGCCGTTTTTCCAAAGTAGAACCTAGCACTTGAGAAATTTGCAGTCACTGCTTCGTCTTCTGCGCCCATTGCAGAACATGTTGAATTAGTAAGACTTTGATCAGTACCTCCGACAACTACACAGTTTCCTGTATTTCCCATGACGATACTTCCAAAGACTTTGTTATTGCTTGCATTATTAAAGTTGATTCCTACTGTATTGTTAGTTATTATTGAGTTGCTTATACGTAGGTTATTACTTGATGCTGATATATACCCTGTAGCATTATTAACAACAAGGTTATTGTGGAAAAGAGTGCTACTTGTAAAGTCTAATGCCGTATCTGCATTTGTTAGAGTATTAGCAATCGCAATTGTTCGAACTCCTGATTCGATAAGAGTTCCTGTTGCTCCAGAAAGAGTCGAGCCAACAATTGTATTATCAGATCCAATATATAGACCGTTGGCCACATTGGATATCTGAGAGTTTAAAAATCTTGATTCAGTCAGGCCTGCACAGTTGACAGCATAAGCATCAATATTAGAGGCCTTAAAGTTAGTGAAGTATTTATCCTTAGGTGTGGCAGCTGCACAAGTTATAGCGTCAGAGCTTGTCGTTGAGATTTCAACATTCTTAAATGCCATTTTTTCAGCTCCACAATCAAAGTCTATACCTGTCGCGACGTTATTAATAGTTATTGATTCAAAGTCACTAAAGATACATGTGGATGCAGCTGAGAGATCTATTCCCGTTGCACTAACATTATTGATTTCTATATTTTTAGCAATTGTTCCTCTAATTCTAGAAGTATTAAAATCTATTCCATTAGTTGAGCCATATGATGTATTAGTATTGGCATTAATAGATATATTTTCATATGAGTAGAGAGTTGTGTCATTATTTGCAACTGTTTGATAAAGAATTACATCGTCTTCAATATTATAAATATCAAGGTCTTTGATGGTACTAAAGTGTCCTCCATATATCCCAAGTGCAATTTGTGCGTTTTGCCCCCCAGATGCATTTTCACCATCAAGTTCAAAGTTTTCAATCCACAGAAAACTACTTGATGAATTGATACAAAAGAAAGTCGCGCGTCCATCAACTCCAGTATCCTGTGAGCCATCTCCAACATGGCATTGTCTTGTTGTTGCTGCGTCTTGATCATCAAAAGTCATTTTGATTTTAGAACTTCCAAGACCAATGAAAGCAACTTTAGAAGTTCTTACAAAGATACCATTGGTATTTACATTATTCATATAGGTGAGGATGTCTCCACTATTTACTCCACTAGTATTTGTAAAAACTGGGTTACCTGTTGCATTTGCCGGTCCAGCTTTGACTGTATTTGTCCACCAGGCTCCACCAGCATTATCTGATCGGTAGACAACTTTTCCACCAAACTCTACATTGAGATAATTTGCTTTAAAGCTAGTGGCATTTACAAGATCTCTTAGGCCTGAAGTTGATTTAAGACCCGTTGAGTATGCAACTGCTTGAGTAGAACCATTAACATAGCAAGACCAATTGAAGGCATCGAGTGAGTCAGAAAAACTAAGGCCCACGCAACTTGAGAAGTTTGGTAAGACCATCTCTAAGAGTGTACCGCCATGTAGGCATTCACTTCGAGACTCAACTCCTGGCACCGTACACGCTACGTCATTAGATGCGTCGTAAACATTTGCATGACTATTTTCAATCCAATCAAGTAGATTGGCACCATTGGTTGGGTGTTGTGGAGCTAGTGTTGCTGCATATGGTGAACCTGTCGCGGTCATCGTATCTGTGAGTGACGTTTGGATATATGTATCGAAGTAGTTAATCTTAAGAGTTTCAGACTCAGGAGTCGTTGTCTCTCCTTCTGAAGTAAATTCCACTCTTACCTTACATTCATCTCCTACGGCGAGAGTTGTTCCACAATCACTTGCATCTCCTGTTAAGAGAGTAAACGGAGGTGATATGGCCTCTAAACTTATGGCCGTTGCTTCTTTTTCGCCATTATTGGTAATTACGTACTCAAATGTCTGTGTACTATCACGAACAATATTTGAAGGAAATGTTGGAGCAGTCTTTATTGCAAGTTTTGCGGGAACTTCAACAGTTATTTCAAATGAAGCCTCTGATGTCTGTACACCATCGTTAACTTTAATCGTAACTTCAGTTTGACCAGCTTGATTTGGTTTAGGAGTGAGTCCCAACTCACAAAATGGAGAATTACCTCCCACCGTTATATTTTCACTATCAATGAGGTTAGTATCATCAGATTCTAGTGAAATGAAGTCTTTTGAACAGATAAACTGGGAGCTAGATGACGTGATTTTTACTTGTAGAAACTTAGTTGTGTTCTTTGCCATGATCACATTGTCGATGACATCTGGAATAACATCTCCAATCGCGTTGGGAATTGAGAGGTTTGCAGTGATACTTGTTAACTTCTCGTTACAAGAAGAGAACATGACTAAAATTGCGGTGAATGTTATAAGCTTAAAAATTCTCATCTCTAGTTAATTTTTCCTTTCCTATATATCGGAGAATTTACTTTTAAAATTAAATGCTTATCTAATTTTATATGAGAAATCAGTAAGAGTTCTAAAGATGTGCTTTATAAACAGAATGGGATATGGAAGGCGTTTAATATCAGGGGTTTAGACTGGAGATCTTGAGTTCTTCTTGTGCTTTGATAATGATCAAAAGAATGAGAAATGCCATCATATGATGGCATTTACTTCAATTAATAAAATATTGTGTTAATTGCTATGAATAGATTCTAGTCCATGAGTCGAGGACCTTATCTGCAAGCTCGTCAATTTCCCATGGCTTGACGATATATTCTGTAGCTCCTTCTTCAATGGCCTCCATAATATTTGTAATTTCATCCATTGTTGTACACATAATAAAAGGAATATTTGCAATAGTAGGATTTGTCTTAGTTTGTTTCAGAAAGTCTAGTCCTGTACCGTCAGGTAAGTTCCAGTCTGAAATGATCATGTCAATCTTGCCTTTTTGAGTATGCTCAATTGCTTGTTGTACATTTTCAGCTTCAAGAATTTTTCCTGTGACACCAATCTGTCTAAGATCATTCACCATTTGCTCTCTAACATTAGTCATATCTTCAAGAATTAATGTGACTGCAGTTTGGCTAATTGCTTTTGAAATTTTATCTACTTTATCTGATGATACGCTCACGTGAATCTCCATTAATAATTTTTTTAATTGTTACTATTATATCGGAATTCAACTCAAAAATTATAGTGAGTAACCTATTCCTACCCCAAATCTAACTGTTGTCAAATCATCACTTGCGTTCATTTGATGTATTTTGAGTAAAGAGTGGGCAAAGACCTTCTTTGTCAGTTTAGTATTAACATAGAATAAGTATTTCATACCCTCGTAAGGGGCTGGTGATGTTGTTGCTTGTGTTGAGATAGTTGAGCTAACACTTCTTGAGAGACTTACTTTTGTGAGAAAAGTTTTATTGAAGTAATTAAAAACATTTGTGATTCCGACAGTGGCATAGAATATACTATTTTCATTAAGGGCAATTCTGTTTTCAACCTGTGTAGTCTCAAGGTCAAAAGTTGTAAAGCGCTCATAATCTACGCCGCCATAAATATTGAAGTTATAGTCAACCAGGTCATATTCGCCATATACATTGAATCCAACCTCTCCTGGGATATCAACCTTAGTGGTGCTAATGTTGCTTGAAGGCGGTAGTAAGTATGAATAGTAGGCAGAGCCGGATACACCGAGAAGTGACTTCTTGGGAAAGTAGCTAATTGAGCCGCCCATTGAAATTGGTGATGCCTCTATGAAGTTAATTGATCCAAGTGTAGCGTTTTGCTGTGTAAATTGACCGTAACTTGCCATGTAAAATAATGATGAATTGAATCTCTTGTCTATCTTTGCCTGAAACTTTGCCATTTTGAACGGCTTTTTCTTTAGATTATCAAGGTAGAAAGATATTTTAGATTTATCAATATAGACTGGAGAAACATAGAGAAAAATATCTTCACCGGCTTTTAAGTTGTCCCAGCTAGCAATATTTGGGTTGTTCTTGATTGTCTTTTGAACCATCTGTGTATTGCCGTCAATCAAGCTATTGAGCTTGACGAATTTCTTTATGATTCCTGAAAAGGTGTCACCATTCTTTATAGTGTATGGAATACGGTAGTATTTATTTTTTAGTTCTGCTGGTGTGTCGTCTTCTTTAATAAGGCTAAGTTCTTCAAGCTCCTGGAGGTTCGTCTTTGTTCTCGTCTGTGCACTACTGAGTCCAGAAATACTAAGCGATAATATAAATGTGATTAATTTAATTTTTTTCATTACCTAACTAATGGTGATATAGGAAAGACAATTTGTCCAACATTTGAAAAGTCGCTTTTTCTGCCCCACTTGTCTGTATACCTCATCTTAAAGTAGAATTTACCCTCTCTTTTACTGACCCAGTAAACGAAGTTCTTTCTCGATTTTGCAGCAACTAGTCTGTTGCTAAGGTTTGCATCCGAATATATTTCAATTTCATAGCGAGTTGCATTTGCTACAGGGTCAAACTTGATTCTGTAGGCTTCTTTTTTTTGAATACCTTTGTAGCGTATAACTTGCACTGGGGGTACGGTTGGTGTTTGTGGCCTGTCGGGTAAGGAGAGGCTTAGTGGGAGAGTTGAAGAATTATCAAAGTACTTCTTTCTGTTTCTCGGTTCTATAGACCACAGAAAATCTCCGACCTTAGGAAATGTAATAGATGCGCTACTTCCTGATACTTTCTTTCTTGCTAATACTTTCTTGCTTTGACTCATAATAGTAAGCATGTATCGATCTCTTTTATAAGTTTTTTTCCACTTGAGAGTAACTTTGGGCTTATCGCTATCAACGGTCATTGAAGTTGAGTTGAGTCCTTTGGTTCTAGCAATAATATTTCTGATCGTAATTAGAGAAAGTTCAGTTGATTGTTTCTTTTCGAGTGCATTTTCGTCATCAGATATTGAATCTACTTGCCAATAATAGTCTCCAATGTATTTGGGGGTCCACTCTATTTCATTTTCTTGCGTGTTTTGGCTAAATACTTTCTTGGTTTTTTCCTGGTCACTATAGATATTAACTGTGGCCATTTCTTTAGAGATATTATTAAAGCTTAATCTGATCGTCTCACCAGTCTCATGGAGATTGAAGGTGGTTGGATTGTCCGTAGAAGCGATTCTTAGGTCTTTATCAAA
>DDIK01000101.1 GCA_002338505.1 Bacteriovorax sp. UBA1852 | reverse complement strand
TCTATATCACTGCTCTCCTCATCAGGAAATAGAATATCTTTTGGTAAGTAATATTTGACGTTATTCTCTTCTTTTACAAAGAAGTAAAGCTCGCCGGCCTGAGATGGGTTTGGAGTTGTTTCTAATAATAGAGAGAGATAGAGCTTATGGGCAAGTTCACTATTTTCACAAATAATCGAAAACTCGACATCTTTAGCACCCTTAGACAGAACTTGATATTTGCCTTTATCTTCGTATGGAATTGTTTTATATTCAAGCATCTAAGCTATTGTATATGATTTTCTTTTTTGAGGACACTTTTTTATGTATGGATTTCCAATTCAGTATGAAGAACCGGTATTTAGACCGCCATCAGAAGGGCGAAGTCTACTGATTCAACAGACAATCGGTTGTTCAAATAATAAATGCACTTACTGCAATATGTATAGGTCAAAAACATATCGAGAAAGAGAGCAGTCTGAAGTCCTTCGTGATATTGAAAACTCAGCAAATTACTTTAAAAAGTTGGGACGATTTCCAGAAAAAGTATTTCTCTGTGATGGTGATGCTCTTGGGGCACCCACTGAAAATTTACTTTCTTCTCTAAAAAAAATAAATGAAAGCTTTCCAGATGACACGAGAGTTGGGGTTTATGCAACCGCCGAAAATATGCTTTTAAAATCAGATGAGGACCTCAGGAGCCTTCGTTCACAAGGCCTAAAGATTGCTTATCTTGGAATGGAATCTGGTTGCGATAAAGTCCTTCATTTAACAGTTAAAGGTAATAATGCTCAAGATATGATCGATGGATGTACAAAACTGCAAAACGCAGGAATTGATCTCTCCGTTATTTGTATGCTTGGACTTGGAGGAAAGAAATTTACTTCTTCTCATGTTGAGCAAACTGCAAAAGTTCTAAGCCAGATTAATCCAACTTATCTATCTTTTTTAACAACAATGGCAATAGAGGGCACACCTTATCATCGAATGGTTCAGCGTGGCTTTGAGATGCTGACTGTGAAGGAGCTTTTAACAGAGCTTAGAGATATCATTGATTTATGTGACTTTAAAAAAGATGTTCTCTTTAGAACAAATCACGTTTCAAACATGTATCCTGTTGGTGGGGTATTAAATAAAGACAAGACTTCTATCCTAGATACATTAAACCAGTGGATAGATAAAACACCCGAGGGGACTTATCCTCCTAAACCCTCTCATATGTAAAAGGCTATTTTGTGGAAAACTTCTATACATACTTATCAATTCTTCTTGTGCTTATTTTTTTTCTTTCAATTGGAGTCACTTACTTCTATTTAAAATATACGAGACTAAAGAGTAGGGCGATTGAAGATGCTCTTGCTAGAAAAGAAAAACAGGATAAGAGAATTCTTGATACATTTGAGAGCTTAAGAATAATCGCATTGGCTTGTATTCAAGATCAATGTGAAATTTCGGAAGCGAGTATAAGAATAAGAATGCTGATTTCAAGTATTGATCATTTTGAAAATTCTGAGTTTCCTTATACTTTTGAGCTCTATGAGAAAATAAAACACTTTAAGACTCACGAAGCAAGAAAGGCGATGAAGAAGCAAGACCGATATAATGAAGATAAATTAAGATTTAAAATGGAAGAAGAATTTGGAGAAAAGATTAAAGAGGAGTGCGAGAAGCTCTTAACAATGTTAAAATCTCAGTAATGAACTTCTACACCCATAATTTATCTCCAATAGCGTTCTCTCTTTTTGAGATTGATTTCCCATGGTATTGGCTGGCATACTTCTTTTCTTACTTTCTTATTTTATTTTTGAGCTTCTCACTCATTGATACTCTAAAGTTAAATATTTCAAAGAAGCGTTTTCAAAAGTTCTTCTTCTTTGGCTTTTTCTTTATGCTTGTTTTTTCTAAGCTCTTCTATGTCTTATTTTATAATCCTTCTTTCTATTTCGAGGAACCTCTACGTATTTTAAAAATATGGGAAGGCGGAATGAGCTTTCATGGAGCATTGATTGGAATTCTTTGTTGGTTGCTAATATTTACAAGAAAGTCGAAGAATCAATTCTGGCTTCTCGCTGATATTGTTGCCACTGTTGCGCCAATAGGAATCTTCTTAGGCCGGATCGCCAATTTTATTAATGGTGAACTAGCGGGGAGAGTAACGACAGCTCCTTGGGCGGTCGTCTTTCCTCGACTCTATGATTATAATCCAAGACATCCTTCACAAATTTATGAGGCGTTACTCGAAGGACTACTACTCTTTGTGATCATGTTTAGCGCAAAAGAGTACCTAAGAGATCGAGGCCGACAGACTTTGAGATTTCTTTTTTTCTATGCTCTTTTTAGGTTTATTTGTGAATTCTTCCGTGAGCCAGATTCTCAACTAGGGCTTATCGTTTCACTGTCTATGGGTCAGATCTACTGCCTATTGATGATGCTCGCAAGTCTTATGGTTTTTGTCAGGAAAGCTTGAGAGTTCCCTCTCTTTAGCCGAATAGTTTCATATGCATTTAGTAACAAAAATACTTGTTCTCTTCGTTCTCTCAAAACTTGTTTTGGGTGCAAAACGGTGTGAACTCAAGTACGAACTTGTTAATGAAGACGGGATCGATCTATGTCTTAAAATTATTAAAGACAGGAAAAAGATATGCACCTTTGTCTCGAAGACTGGAGAGTGTAAGGAGATAGGTTATAAAACGGTGTATCGAAAAGATTACAAGAAGCCTATCGTTTTTGGTGAAGAGGCAAGGAGATTGAAGCTTGCGAGTGATAGAGATGAGAATTGCATCGAAGTCAAAAAAGATGTCAAAACAAAGTACTATATGGCCCTAAGTCAGGAAGCTGCTATCAAGTATTGTCGGGCTCGAGCAAAAGAAGAGAACGCTTCTCTTTTGAAAACATATTATGTCTCTAATAAAGTAAGTTGTTTGCTAAATAAAGAATTTAAGCAATGTGACTAGTTATTCTTTTTCTTTTTTGGAGATTTCGCTGCTTTCTCATTGATAGCTTGCTCATATTGCTTGAGAAGTTCTGGGTCAACTTCACTTGGTGAGATCTTACGTAGACTATCTCTAGAATTAATCATTTGATCACACTTATGAACGGCACCATCATGTTCAACGGGAACATTTTTTCGACCATCTTTCATCCAAGTTATTTCAAGATTACAGTATCTGCAACGGGCCATTCACTTCTCCTCAGGAATTTATAAATTTAGACAACGGCATTATAGCATATAAACGAAAGATTTGATAAGATATCCTGCATTCATGACATTGCAGGGGAAAATTAATGCTCGACATCAAGTTTATTAGAGAAAATGTACAATTAATGAAAGATACAGTTAAGGCCAAGAATATTGGTCTAGACTTAGATGAACTTCTTAAAATTGATGAAGAGCTTGTCTCGCTGCAAAAAAATCAACAAGAATTGCAGACTCAGAGAAATGCAAATTCAAAGCTTATACCAAAAGCTAGTAATGAAGAAAGACCTGAGCTTATTGCTAAAGGTAAAGAGATTAGTTCTAAATTAAAAGAGCTTGATCCAAAAATAAATGAATTAAATGGTGAGTTTAAGAATCTCATGTATCTTGTTCCAACTGTACCAGCTAAGGATGTTCCTGTTGGAAAGGATGATAGTGAGAACGTTGAAGTTAAAGTCGTTGGTGAAAAGCCAAATTTTAGTTTTAAGATGCTTGATCATGTAGAAATTCTTGAAAAGAATAATTGGGCCGAATTTGAGAAGGTCGCAAAAGTATGTGGTTCAAGAAGTTATTCTCTTCGAAATGAAATGGTTCTTCTTGAAATGGCGCTTCACCGTATGGCCCTCGATAAATTAATGGCAAAAGGCTTTACTCTTGTTTCAGCGCCATCAATGGCCCGAGAAGAGGCTCTTTATGGAACCGGTCATTTACCAGTTGGAAGAGAAGATGTTTACTATATCCCAGATCATGACCT
>DDIK01000099.1 GCA_002338505.1 Bacteriovorax sp. UBA1852 | reverse complement strand
TAGTAGATTATAATAACGGCTTGAAGCATACTTATCGCCACCTTCACATTGCATAGGTTCAATAAGAATTGCAAAGATATCTCCACTACTAAGTTTGTTATGCGTATCTAGTAGACATTTGATTTCTTCACTGAAGAGCTTGTCTTCTGTTTTAGAGGTGAGTTCTTGAACTCTCTTGTCAAACTTCTCATGAAAAGGATTTTCAAATACCTTAAGCATTTCAGAACTTGCGTAGACATCATTTGTGAGCTCTTTCATTTCTGGGTAGGGACTAAATATAGACTCAAAGTCTTCAATCTGAAATGGCTCTCTCTTAGTCTTATTCCAAGTTGAAAAGAGACTTGTAAGCATTCTGCCATGGAATGACCCCTCAAGAGCTAGGACTTTCTTCGCACTCTTATTAGTTCGTTTATTGTATGCCATAAGAAGAGCCGTCTCATTTGATTCTGAACCTGAGTTTGTAAAGCTGACTCTGAGACCATCATGGCCACATTTTCTCTTTAGAAAACCTTCAAATGCTTTAATAATATCTCTTGAATTTTCACTATAGAGATCATTTGTCCAAGCTTCCATGTGGTGGGCAACACCAAAGAGTGCTGTTGGATTAAAACCAAGTGATAAAGAAGCGATTTGGCTTGAGGCATCTAGTAAGTAGCGATGACCGTCCTTATTATCAAGCGCCATATATGGGCCCACAGATTTCTTGTAGTTGATAATGTATGGCTTCTTTTCTCTCGGTATAATTTTTTGCTCATAAAGATCTTCTAGCATTTGCAGACCATAAGCTTCGTTTTCTTTACTTATAATTTCTAATTCTCTTGTCATATTACTTTCCTAGTTCTGATTTAATGATTTTTTCGAGATAATCTTTAAAGTTCTTTTGCTTGTTTTCAAGTTTCTTCTCAAGCATCTTTGGAAACATCGATATTGGTGTCATACCTGGAAAGGTATTTATTTCGTTGAGATATACTGTCTCTTCATGGAGAAAGAAATCAACGCGTGCAAGATGTCGTAAACCAAAATATTTAAATACTCTGATGGCCACATCTGCCATTTCTTTCATTTTCTTTTTAGGGATATCCTTTGCAACGATATCTATTTTCGTACTGGACTCTTTAGAATACTTCTGTTCATAATCATAGAAGCCATCGCTGCAAATTATTTCTCCTGGAAGACTTGCTAGAACTTCACCTTCAAATTCAAAAACAGATATTTCTAATTCTCTTCCCTCTATGGTTTTTTCAATGAGGACATGGTCAGAGAAATCAAAGGCTTTTTTAATCGTAGGGATAACATCTTTTCTTTCTTTTACGTGATAACAACCAATTGAAGAGCCCTGAGAAGCTGCCTTGATGAATATGTCTTTATGAATATCAAAGAAGTTTAAAATTGAAGCATTATCTAATTCAATATTCTTATGAACACTCATCCAGGGAGAGTTTGCGATTTTCATTTTATCTAAGAGAAGTTTTGTTAAAACTTTATTAAAGCAAGTAATGCTGGCCTCTGAACGCTGTCCAAAGTAGGGAATAAGATTGTTTTCAAAGAGACCTTGGATTTGACCTGTTTCTCCAGGAGCTCCATGGAGGCAAGGGATGATATAGTCGATGTAGGGCTGCTCAGTAGGAGTCTTTAAGACTTGGCCTACAAGGTTACATGGCCTTTTTTCATTTATCCAAGTCCCTTTGTCGTCAATCTCAACAAGTATAGGATTTAGCTCTTTAATTTCGCCTACTACTTCGTAGATGTAACTCGCCGAGACTCTTGAAACCTCATGCTCAGTACTTCCTCCACCAAAGAGTATTAATACATTCATAGAAACATCCTTGTTCCAGTGATGACAGCTAGTTTATATTTGCCGGCTCTTTCACTGCATCTAATACGCTAAACTTTTCAATCATTTCTTCTTCCGTCCAAGTAAAGCTCTTTTTCTCACCATACTTTCTAACAGAAACTGAATTATTTTCCATTTCTCTATCGCCGATAACGATCATAAATGGAACTTTTGCTTGTTGTATTTGTCTAGTTTTGTAACCCATTGACTCATTTCGATCATCAAGCTTTACACGAAAGCCTAAGTTAAAAAGCTTCTTTTGTAGTTTCTTAGCATGATCACCATGAATATCCATATTGACAGGGACTATTGTTGCTTGGTCTGGAGCTAGCCAAAAAGGAAACGCCCCTCCAACGTGCTCAAGGTAGACGCCAAAGAATCTCTCAAGAGATCCAAGTAGGGCCCTATGTATAACAACTGGCCTTTCTTCTCCACCATCACTCGTCGTGAATTTAAGATTAAATCTCTGTGGTAATTGAAAGTCTAATTGAATTGTTCCAAGCTGATGAAAACGACCGATCGCATCTGCTACGTCGATATCAATTTTAGGGCCATAGAAAGCACCATCACCTTCTTTAATATGGAACTCATGACCAGAGCTTTTTAAAGATTCCATAAGAGCATTCTCTGCAATATCCCATTCTTCATCTGAGCCAGACTTCTTTTCAGGTCTCGTTGAAAGATTTATTCTGACATTTTTAAAGTCAAACATTTCATAGGCCGTAAGAATCATATTCATTGTCTTCGTTATCTCATCTTGAATTTGATCCAGGGCCAAGAAGATATGAGCATCATCTTGGCAAAAAGTTCTTACTCTCGTAAGGCCTGCTAGTGCACCCGCTTTCTCATATCGATGAAGGCGCCCAAAGTCAGCATATCTAAGCGGGAGATCTCTATAACTATATTTATAGTGAGCATACATAAGCATATGACATGGACAATTCATTGGCTTAACTGCATATTCTTGTTCATCAATTTTTGAGAAGAACATATTTTCTTTGTAATGTTCATAGTGTCCAGAAGTGTGCCATAGGTCACTGTCGAGTACTTGTGGTGTGATGACTTCGTCATAGTCATAGATTCTATATAGCTTTCTTATATATTCGATTAATTGATTATAAACAAAAGCACCCTTTGGCATAAAGAATGGAGCACCTGGAGAGACTTTTTCAAAGTGAAAGAGTCCAAGTTCTTTTCCAAGCTTCCTATGATCTCGCTTCTTCGCTTCTTCTAGGAAGTTAAGATGAGCTTTAAGCTCTTTTCTATCTCTAAATCCAACAGCGTATACTCTTTGAAGCATTTTACGGTTCTCATCCCCTCGCCAATAGGCACCAGCAACACTTAATAACTTAAATGATGTCGGTATCTCTCCAGTGTTTTCAACATGAGGCCCACGACACAGATCAAGGAACTCGCCTTGTCCATAACATCCAATTTCTTCACCTTCTGGTATCGCTTGAATAAGTTCGACTTTAAGCTCTTGTCCATCATTGTTGAAATGTTCAATGGCCTTATCACGAGAAAGTACAGTTCTTTCGATTGGAAGTTTTTCTTTGATGATCTTCTTCATCTCATCTTCAATTAGTGTGAGGTGCTCATCAGTTAGCTTAGTTTCCATGTCGACATCGTAGTAGAATCCGTGATCGATAACTGGACCAACACCAAATTGAATGGTTTCATTAGGGAATACTCTTGATATGGCCTGTGCCATCAGGTGAGCAGATGAGTGTCTGATTGTATCAAGATCATATTTTGCCATTTTTTAACTTCCTCTTTATATACATGCAAATTGAATAAATGATTTTACAAAAATAACAAAAATTCCAAGGGTTAGTCTATCTCTTTGGACCTTTTCCGTTGATATTTTAGTCCTGCTTGAATTAAGATTATTCTATGACAAATAAAAGAGTGAATATCATTATCCCTGAGAGCTACCATAAAGAAATCCATAAGCGTGGCATCAATCTTAGTGGTCTTGTGAGAGAGGCCATTGAAGACCAGTTAAGTGAAGAGACGATAACGATTTCGGTTTCGAAAGAAACTCACAAATTATACCGACAAATCTTTAATGAGACAGAGAGTGACGACTCCGACTTTGAGCCTTATTTAAAAGGCGCGCTGCAACAATTTGTGGATTTTCTCATTGATTCCAAGGTTCAAAACTTAAAAAAACTCAAAAATCAGCTGAGTGATGACTAAGTATCCGTAATCTTGTCTCTATGTAGTCAGTCTGACACTATGAAAAAATTCTATTCAATAAGTGTTCTTTTGACGTTTTATTTTACGGGTGCTACTTAAAAGGTAAGAATTATGTGTGTTCTCACATTTAATATAATTTGCGAGGGAGAAGTTAATGGAAACTCAGTCATTTGAACTAGGGGACGTTAGTCAAAATGAGACAAGACAAGTCTTAGCATTTGTCGGTGAGGGTGAAAGTCTCATTCCTACAAGTGAAAGTCTGACAAAGTTACAAGTTGGAAAAGCTTATTACCAATTAGGAAAAATTTATTACGATAAAGCTGATCTCGATCAAGCTGAAGTAAACTTTATAAAGTCGCTTGATTGCGCAGAATTACCAAAGGACAATTTCTCAGTATTAAAGATACTAGGTTTTCTAATTAGGATCTCCGCTGAAAAGCTTGAAACGGAGAAGGCAAGCAAGTACATCTCAATGTCAGAGAGTATTGTTGAAGACCTTGCAAGTAACCTTGGAAGTCTAAATGCAGAATTCTTTTACTACTCAGGTCTGGTAAAAAGCTACAGAGGTGACTTTGATGCTGCATACATCGACTATGATATGTCTTACAAGAGATCGAAGGAAGAGAATGATCCAGATACGCTTGCTAAGTGTTTACTTGCTCTTGCTAATAACTCTTTAAATAAGAGTAACTCACAAGACGCTCTTGATTACATTCAACAATTAGATAATCTTTTAAAGATTATTGAAAAAGAATATCTCGTAGGCTCAATGCATATGACATATGGAAAGATTTATCTTGGTCTTGGAGACCATGTTAACTCTTTAAAGCACTTTGCACTTGCAAATGAAACTCTACAAAAGAAGAAGTGTTGGAACCTCTATGGTTATATTCTTCTTGGGAAAGGACAGGTTTATAAGATCTCTGGTGACTTTGAAAAAAGTCTTATCTACTTTAACCTTGCTGACCAAGCAGTTGAAAAGAATAAATTTAAGAGACTTGCTAACCTCATAAGATCAGAAATTCATGAAGTTAATGATTCTAGCGTTGATATTTATCTTGATCGTGTAAATAGAAAAGTTAAAGAGAAGACAATTGGTGTCATCGATTTTAAGCACCGCTTTGTTCTTCTAGAAATTCTCTTTCTCCTTGCGAATAATAGAGGCTCTTATTATGATAAAGATGGTCTCGCTAAATCAATCTGGAAAGATGAGTACAATCCACTTATCCATGATAAACTTATCTATACAAGTATTTCGAGACTAAGAAAACTTATTGAGCCTAAGGAAACTGGTGAAACTAAGAGGAAATATATTATTCGTGGAAAAGATGGTTATACATTTAATCCAGATGTTAAAGTTAGATTCCAAATGGAAGCTAAGCTCTCTCCAGGTAAAGCTGTTGCCAACGTTGATATCAGCTCTCCTGTTTAATTCTCTATTCTTATTTTCTGTAAATATATGGGCCTTATCAGATAGGGCCCTTTTTCGTTTAGGTGATAAAGTCTTCTTTCAAAGTGAGGCAGGACTCATTGTCGAGTCATATAAGTATCTTCAATGTGAAAATTATAATCTCGAGCTTGTTGATAATTATCTGGGTTTAAAATTGGATAGTTTGAGTCAAGTAGAACTCAAAGAAGATAGGACCCATACAAAACTTTCTAATAAGGATATAAGAACTTCTAAGGGCATCGCTGAGCTTGTTCAACTCATTCGCTACAGTAAAGCTAGTGAGAGTCCTCGACTTTCTAAAAAGAAAGCTTGTGGCTTTAAGAGAGAGTATATGGAGTATGTTCCCTTTATTATTGGTTCCAGGCAATTTCTACGAAAATCTGTTATATCTTCAAATCAGGACGTCGCTAGTATCACTGAAAGTTTAAAGGGTCTAAAGCGCAGTCTTAATCGTGAAGATAA
>DDIK01000217.1 GCA_002338505.1 Bacteriovorax sp. UBA1852 | reverse complement strand
AAAGTCAGATTCACCTAGTGTTCCAACGGTTTTTTCCATGTAGTCTTTCCATATTGGAAGCGCAGCCTTTGAACCAGCTTCTCCATAGCCCATCGTCTTATTATCATCAAAACCTGTCCAAACTCCAGTAACATTATTTTGTGAAAAGCCTATGAACCAAGCATCGATATAATCACTAGTTGTTCCAGTCTTACCGCCAATGAAATTGCTAATGGATCGAGCTCTTCTCCCTGAACCATTTTGAATAACGCCTTTAAGTAGATTTGTCATAACAAAAGAAAGTCTTCTGTCATATACTTGAGTGTCATCTAAATTTTCTAGAAAAGGATTAACTTTTTCCTCTTCAATTACTTCGTCTGAGTTCTCATCTACCAAAAGAGGTTTCTTTGCTTGGTCTTCTTCAGCTTTAGAAATAATCTCTTCTTCCTTAGTCTCTAACTCTTCAGCTTCAACTTTATTAGACTCTCTTATTTTTGTTATGTACTCAGTTCCTTCTCTATCGGTCACTGAGCGAAGATATTTGGGTTTAATATAGACTCCACCATTTGGAAAAATTGAGTAGGCTGCCACAAGGTCTGTTAATGTAATTCCAAATGAACCTAAGGAGATACTAAGATCTTTAGGCATCTCGGCATTAAGCTTAATCCTATCTAAAAAGTTAAATAAGTAGTTTATTCCGACATCTTGAGTGATTTTAATTGTCGGTATATTTCGGCTAAGTTCCAATGAACTTCTAAAAGTCATTGGACCTCTGAATCTCCCATCATAATTTCTAGGCTTCCAATTAAGATCAGCATCTGCTCCACCTAAGGCTTCAGGCGAATCGAGTATAATACTATTTGGAACATAACCTGTTTCTAGTCCTGCAGCATATAGAAATGGTTTAAATGATGAACCTGGTTGTCTCTTTGCTTGTAAGGCTCTATTGAATTTACTTTTCTCAAAATCAACACCTCCTACAAGAGATACAATCTCACCACTATAAGGATTTATTGATACTAATGCCGCCTCAACATCAACTTGTTGATCGAGTGATACTTTAAGATATTTTTGCTCACTTAAAAGTTCATAATCTCCAAACTTTTTAAAGTCTTCTAACTTTAAGTCGTGAGACTCTCTAAAAAATGTTGTTGATTTTGATATTAATTTAACATCAAGGATGTCACCCTTATTAAAAAAACGAGATGGCCTCTTAAGATATGGCCAGTATTTTCTCTCCTCGGTTAGCTCTCTCTCATGAACCCACCTAAAATATTCGTATGGTATAATTGCATTTACACCAGCAATAGAAACATAAATTAGCCTAAATCTATCATCTGTTCCTAGAACTACCGCCTTATAATTTTTATTAACGACAAGGGCTTCAAGTAAAGTGTCTTCTTCAAGATATCCTGGATGGTATCTCTTGTTAGACAATTGCTTTTTAAGTGCATCTTGGTGCTCTATTATTTTATCTAAGTCCTCTATTTTAAAGTCTAACTCGTAAACTCTTTCATTATTTTTCAACGTAAAGAATCGAGATTTATCTTTATAATAAGATTCTCGAAAATCCTTATAATAATCGAAAACTTTATCAGGAGTTACTTTTCCTAATGCTCCCTTATATCCTTGTCTTTTATCAATTTCTTTCACTCCCATTAGAACTGACTTTTCAGCAGCTTTTTGAAGTTCATAATTTAATGTTGTTTGTACAGTAAAACCATTATTTAGAAAGTTCTCTTCACCAACTTCTTCAATAACCATTCTCCTCACCCAATCAGTAAAGAAGCCTGCCTTAAATGGCTCAGGTTTTCTTATGCGATAGCGTATCTTTTCTTCTTTTGCTTCTTGATATTCCTCTTTCGTGATTTTTCCATTGGCAAACATTCTACCAAGAACATAGTTTTGTCTCTTCTTTGCGTATTCTGGGTGTAAATATGGAGAATATCTTCCGGGAGCAACAAGTAGGCCGGCAACAAGAGCAGACTCCGCAACGGTTGCTTCTTCGAGAGACTTATCAAAATACCCTCGAAATGCGGACTTCACACCATAATATCCACCACCAAGATAGACTTGATTAAGGTAGAGAAATAGTATCTCTTGCTTAGTAAATTTTTTCTCTATTTTTTGGGCCAATAAGAAGTCTTTAATCTTCCTTGTTAAAGATCTCTCACGTGAAAGCAAAAGTGATTTTGCTACTTGCTGAGTAATTGTACTACCACCCTGAACAACTTTTCCGGCCTTAACGTTTGCAATAAAAGCTCTCAAGACACCTAAATAATCTACACCTTGATGGTCATAGAACCCACTGTCTTCTGCTGAAAGAAAAGCATTAATAATCCTATCTGGGACATCCTTCATCTCTACTATTTCTCTGTTCTCTTTCCCAAGTTCAGCTAAGACAACTCCATCCTTAGAAAGAATTCTAGAATTAATAGGCGGTCTATAATCTGCCAATGTCGATATCTTTGGCAATGACATCGAAAAATATATAAAAACTCCACCTGCACTCATTACTCCCAAAATGGCAAGGACTACAGTTAGAACGACTACTCTCTTTAAGACTTTTAACATAACTACTCTATTTTTGACTTTATTTGGTCACAGACCTTATTAAAGTCGTTAATTTGAACTGAGGACATATCATCAATATTTATTATACCTAAATTATAAATTAAAAATCTATTTGTTTCTTGCGTCGGCACATATGAGAGTGCCTTCCTCATTAAGCCCTTAGCAACTTCTGACAATGAGTTCATTTGCGTGTTTTCATTTAAGAAATTAAGCACCAAGACCCTGTCGACAGGTATATTCCCCACTGCCTCCTGATAGTCTATTCGCTTTTTTAAAATAAAGTCTCTATCTGATATATTAATATTTCGCCTGATAGTTTTCAAAAGATCATACTTACTTTCAAACTTTACAACCTTTTCGCTGGAGGGTAACCAGAGACTTATGTCTGATAGTTTTATCTTCTTTACACTAATATTCTTTTTAATAAAACGATGCCAGCCTTCAAGCCAAGGCTTTGAATAAGGTAGATGTTTATGAGAGTTTTCATAATTTGATACTAACCATTTAATTTTTTCAATACTTAGTCCCATAGAAAACATACTTACAACAACAGAAGAAAAGCCCAAACCTCCAACAACCTGAAAATCAACCTCGCTTCTCTTTAAACAAGAAAGGACCTCTAATCCATTAAGAGATCCGTAAAGACCTGGACCAAATATTATAGCTAAAGATTTTGCATCTTTTTTGCTGCCCTCTTGAGTAACCCCCATAGGTCCATATTCTCCCACCTTTGAGTCGGGATCAATATCCGGTGAACCAACTGTCGTATCAACATTTATATTAACAGTTTCAAAGTCTACCTTAGGTACATTGTGAGCACATGATGTAATGATAAAAAGTGCTATAAATATTAGCTGTATTTTATTCAAAGTCTTTTTCTTCAAGATCTTTTGTGAGTAAAGTTACCTTTTTCTCAACTTCAGTTAAATACTTCTTACAGTCTTTATAAAGATCAACTCCGTGACCAAAGTTTTTCAAACTTTCATCCAAAGATGCGTCTCCACTCTCTAAAGACTTAACAATATTCTCAAGCTCTTCAAGCTTATCTTCAAAGGATATTTTCTTTGCCACTTGCGCTCCAAGTCAAAAAGTCGACTTCTTTGTCGAGTTTTCATAAAAATTGATAATAATTTTCCTATTAACATTCTAATACTACATTCACTCATCGTAAATCCAAGATGTTACGTGGCGGGTCAATATTGCCGGTGTGAGAAAATTGGCACCATGAGGTATATTTAAGGGGTAGTATTTGCCAGGAGGGCAGATGAAAGAGCTTTGGGTTCCCCTATCAGGGGCAATAGCACAACAGAGGAAGGTTGAGACAATTGCTAATAACGTAGCAAATGCGAATACACCTGCGTTCAAAAAGGACGATATAACCTTTAAAGAGTATGTAAAAACTCTGGAAAAAGGTCTTGATGATATTAATTTACCAAATAAAGAATGGGCACCGAAAGATTTCTACCACACTTATGGAGCTGAAAACTCTAAGGTTGAAGTAGATGCTTCATTTACAGACTTTTCTCAGGGACAACTAAGTCCATCAGGTAACCCCTTAGACCTAGGTCTTAGAGGAAAAGGCTTCCTTGAGGTTCAGACACCAAATGGCATAAGGTTCACAAGAAAAGGCATTCTGTCTTTGAGAAATGATGGTACTTTAGTAACAGACACAGGCTACCCTGTTTTAAAGCCTATGCAGAATCCCACGGACACTCCAGAAACCAGGAAAATTGTAATTCCACCTAATACTAGAGAGATTGCGATTTCACTAAAGGGAGAGGTCTTTGCTGACGGTGCTAAGATTGACGCAGTAAATGTACAAGAATTTAAAGACATTCAGGCCTTAAGAAAAGAAGGTAACTCTTTATTTCTTAACTCTAAAGAAGATAATTACTCACAAACTTCCAATACAACAATCCATCAAGGGTTTATTGAAGACTCTAACGTTAATACAGTTAGTGAAATGTCAGAACTAATAAAAGCACATCGCCACTTTGAATCAATTCAAAATGTCATTAAAACTTATGATCAAATTAGCCAAAAGGGTACAAATGAAATTCTTAAATTTTAAATTCATTCTTTTAGTTTCGCTCTCTCTTTCATCTTTTTCAATGATGAAAGCTCTTAATACTGCTGCAACAGGTATGGCATCACAGGAAATGAACGTTAATACAATTTCCAACAATGTCGCAAACCTTAATACAACCGCATACAAGAAGCAGAGAGCTGAAATGGAAGACCTCTTATACGAGACTGTTACAGAGGCTGGTGCAAGGTCTGCTGAAAACACACGTCATAATGTTGGACTACAAGTTGGCTCTGGCTCAAAGGTAAGTGCTGTGAGAAAGGAATTTACTCAAGGGGCGCCAAAGATCACAAATAATCCATTTGATCTAATGCTTAACGGCCAGGGATTTTTCGGAGTAACACTTCCAAGCGGTCAAATGATGTATACAAGAGATGGATCATTTAACGTAGATAGTACTGGTACTCTCGTTGAAAAACATGGCTACCCTATCGTACCAGGAATTACACTTCCTCCTAATGTAAAGAGTGTTAACATCACTGAAAATGGCTCTGTTGAAGTATATCTCAACAATCAAGTACAACCTAATATCGTAGGACAAATTCCTGTTTTTACTTTTCCTAATCAAGTTGGCTTAAAGTCCTATGGTGGAAACCTTCTCATTCAAACTGCATCAAGTGGTCAGCCGGCGCAATCTATTGGTGGCCAAAATAATGCAGGAAGAATTCAGCAAGGATCTCTTGAAAGTTCCAATGTAAGTATTATGAATGAAATGACCAATCTTATTAGGGCCCAACGTGCCTATGAAATGAATTCGAAAGTAATGGGTGTTGCAGATCAAATGCTCCAAACAATTAATAATATAAGGTAATTAATGTTAACTATTTTAACTCTTTTTGTTACGACATTTAATTCTTTTGCTTGCCTGATTGAAGGCCCCGCAAAAGTATACACATATGATGGCGTCAGCGTTAAAGCTAGTTATATAAAGTGCAATGATGAACAAAGAAATAAGTTCACTGATATTTTATCTGCCTCACAGGGAAAATTAACAACAAATCAATATCAAAGAGCATCTGGTGATAAAAAAGTTAATTTAGCAAATACAATCGAAACTTACTCTCTAGAGAATCTCATCAGAACAAAAATTAAGCTACCAAAGAATATAAGATTGGATATAAATACAAACCAAATATCTGGAAAATTCACTTCGCTCAAAAAAAATGAATTCATTAAAGTTTCATGTGATAGTTGTCACTTGGAGGGCTTGTCAAACATAAAGCTTACTAAAACTGATGGTATGAAACATAATATTTTATGGGTGAGTGCAAAGACTCTTTTTGAAACAAAGGTTCTTGTTTCGACTACTAATTTACCGTATTCGTTTGATTCTATTAAAGATAACCATTTTAAAGAGATGACTAAATTTATCGCTTCTCCCACTCAAGTCTTTACGAATAAAAGCGCACTAGCGTTCCATAAGCTTACTAAGAATATTTCTAAGAATCATGTTCTAAAATATAATGACATTATCAAGAAAGAGTTAGTGCGTTATGGCAAGCCTGTGAAAGTAATCATATCTCGAGCAGGACTTGAGATGAGCACAAAAGCATCACCTATGGAAAATGGTTATTTAGGAGATGAAATAAAGCTTAAAAATATTATGACTAATAAGATATTTGTTGGAAAAGTTACAAATACAAATGAAGTAAAGGTAAGTTTATGAAATTGATTTTCTTATTTTTAGCGCTCTTAACGACATCGTGTGCTAATTATATTAATAAAATCCATCAAGATCTGGACAGAGGTGAAGTTCAACAACAAGCGATCAAGGGAGAAAAAGACATTACTTTTTCACAGTTTAGAAATCGTAAGTATCCTGGTTCATTAAATTCTAGCAATCAAAAAAATCTTCTTCCAAAAACGAAGAGGCTCTATTCTAAGCAACCAAAAAGAACCACGGCTGATGACCTTACTGACAATGTAAACTCAGGGAGTCTTTGGTCTGGAAATGGTAATGATAATTACCTGTTTACAAAAAATAAATGGAAGAGAAATGGAGACATCGTTCTTTTAAAAGTTATGAAAGACTTAAAGAATGAGATCACCATGGAGCTTAAACGTGCCTTTCCAGCTATGCCTATTCGCCCCAAAAACACTGCCAAAGGACAAGAAGGTGAAGGTGCAGCTAATCAACCTCCAGCACAGCCAACTAACGATGGTCAGGTAAATGAAGAAAAGGTTTATGATAAAATCTCAAGTGTCGTAATAGAAGAGATAAGTAAAGATCACCTTCTTATAAGAGGACAAAAGTTTCTTCTTTTTCGAAATAGAAAACACCTTGTTGAAGTGCAAGCACTTGTTGCTAGAAAAGACATTATGGATGATGACACAATTGATTCGACTCAACTTCTTGAATCAACAGTTTCAGTACTAAGGTAGAACAATATGAAAAAAATTTTAGCTCTTACATTTATTCTCAGCTTTTCCGTGATTGCAAACACAGCGATCACAAAGAAAATCAGACTAAAAGATATCGTCTCCGTAAAGGGAGTAAGAGATAATCCTATCGTCGGATATGGCCTAGTCGTTGGCTTAAATGGAACTGGTGATGGTGGCGGAGAAATCACTAATACATCTTTGCAGCGTATGTTTCAAAAGTTAGGACTTAATCCTAAGAGTGAACTTAGTTCAAAAAATGTTGCCGCTGTTATCGTTTCGGCTAAACTTCCACCCTTTGCAAGAGTAGGACAAAAGATTGATATTTCAATTTCATCTATTGGTGACGCCTCTTCACTTGCTGGTGGCACCCTACTTGTTACTCCTTTAAAAGGTGGTGATGGTAACGTCTATGCTGTTGCGAATGGTCCCATTTCAATTGGAGGCCTAAAAAATGGTGCGAAGTTTGCTACGGCAGGTAGGATTCCAAGTGGTGGTACCGTTGAAAGAGAACTTGAGATTAATTTTGATAAGAAAACTGCTCTCAGACTTAGCCTAGAAAACCCAGATTTCACGACAGCTGCAAGAATTGAGAGAACGATAAATCAAGAACTCGGTGGACGATATGCTATTGCAAAGGATGCAACGACAGTAGACTTAATAATTCCTTCCCAATACAAGAGAAAGGTTGTTCAACTCATGGCCATCGTCGAAAACTTTACAGTTCATACTGATCAAAGTGCAAAAATCGTCATTAACGAAAGAACAGGCACAATAGTAGCGGGTGGAGACATTACCTTAAAACCAGTTGCTATAAGTCACGGTGATTTAACAATTGAAATTAAGGATGAACAAGGTCAAGGAACACCTGTTTCGACACAGTTTCTTGAGCAAAAAACTACACTAAATGATCTCGTAAAGAGTTTAAATGCTCTTGGAGCTAAACCGGAAGACCTCATATCGATATTTCAGACACTTAAGAAGAATGGGGCCCTTATCGGAGAAATTGAACTTTTATAAATGGAGTATTTTGTTAGGCTTTCACTTTTTGCCTATCAATGTTAAAATACTAATGTACAAAGGGTCTTCAAGGATTGGAGACCAATAACTTAGGAAGAGTTTTGTCGAAAGTTGATATTCACAGACCTCACATTCAACCACTAAATGCAAAGAAACAAAATGTTTCTAATGGACGCGAGTATATTCCTGAAGATCATAAGAAGTTTGCCAAAGCAATGGAATCACAATTTGCAGAGCTAATGCTTAAAGAGATGAAGAAAGCTGTTGGTAAGAAAGACATGAATCAAGCAGAACAAATCTATGATTCAATGCTCTTAAAAGAAAGATCTAAGTCCATGGCTGATAATAAAGACAGTGCAATACAAGAATTGATTCTCAAAGAAGTTTATCCTGAGAAGTTTAGAAATAAGCAGAACTATGATCTCTATCAACAGAATCAAAACAAGTTTAAGAAGCATAAAGTTTCTATGCATGATGGCCATATAAGTGAATATAAGAAATTACAAAAGCATGAAGCACCAAACTCGCAACTAACTGTTCATGCTAACAATGGAGACCGATATGAATAATATCAATAATACCAGAACAGGTTTCTTTCCAAATGCTAAGCCACAGACTGGAAAGTCTGGAGCAGTTCAGAATCCAAAGATTAATAGTAATACTTATGAGAAACAAAAGTTTCTTGATAATTATACTAAGCGAGATGCTAAAGTCGATATTCCAGAACAAATAAAAGATTTTGCACAAATTAAGAAAGCTGTGGATATGGCACCTGAAAGAGATAATACAGACAAAATTGCAATGCTAAAAAAGCAAATCGCAGAGGGTTCATATAAGCCTAATTATGATGCTGTAGCTGATAAGCTTTTAGGAGAAGAATTTGGAATCCAATAACAAAAGTATATTCTATTTTCAAATCACTGATGTATGGAAAAGACATTGTGAACTCCATTCAGAACTTTTTGATCTTACTTGTGATGAGTACGCACTCTTACTAAATAGCGATTTAGATAATCTTGAAAAAAAGATTGCGGAAAAAAATCACATCATTTCTATCATTGCTGAGAATGAAAATATTAGAAATGAAGTCATAACTAAGATGAATTCTCTTGGAGAGAAAAAGATAAATTCAATAAGTGATGTCATTAACTACTTCTCTGATTTTGAACCTGAAAAGAAAGATAAGCATCTTTATCGTTTTAATGAGTTGTTAATAGATATTATTTCTAAAATACAGGATCAGAATAAGAAGAATCAAATTTTTATCAATAAAGCTATCAATAGCCTTAGAGTGATAAGAGAAGATGCTACAGGCAAAACAACTGTTAATACATATAACTCAAGTGGTAAGACACAAAGTCGCCTACTTGAAAATAATGCATAAGGAATAATTTGTGACCAATCTGTTAAACATTGGGAAAACTGGACTTCACGCCTCAAAGAAATCACTTGAGGTTACGGGGCACAATATCGCCAATGCTAATACGGAAGGTTATTCAAGACAGAAAGTTAATCAAAGTACAAATATTCCTCTTACCCAAGATGGCTTAATGACTGGTACTGGTGTGCGAGTTAAGTCCATTACTAGAGTGAATGATAAGTTTGTTGAAAAAAGACTTCGAGACACACTATCAAATGGTGAATACTATAATAATCGTGCAGATCAACTTGGTCAGGTTGAAGAAATTTTCAATGAAATTGATAACGATGGACTCAATAAAGTTCTCAATAGGTTTTTCAACTCTTTTAGAGATCTTGCAAATCAACCTGATAATGAAACTGTTCGCTCTGTTGTCCGCGACAACGCTATGTTAGTCGTAAAAGATTTTAAAAGAATCCGCGGATCTTTGGATATGGTATCAAACAATATCAATAATAAAGTAGAGCGTGATGTTGCTGATATAAATAGAGAGATTGAATCTATTGCAAAGCTTAATACTAAAATCCGCGAGCTCGAAGCAATACATGAAGAGACCGGTGACCTCCGCGATCAGCGTGATAATTCAATTAAAGTACTTTCTGAAATTGTTAAAATTCATACGTATGAAGACGAAAGAGGTAATTACAACGTTACATCTCCTGGAATTGGAACACTTGTAACAGCTGCACAGACACAACCCTTAAAAGCTTATCAATTTGATAAAGGTCGCTCTTCTAACGGTGTCGATGGCGCTACCGAAGTTTTCTATGCAGATCGACCTGGGCAACATATTACAAATAACGTATCCAAGGGCTCACTTGAGGGCATCATTAGCGTTAGAAATGGTGAAGTCGAAGAGCTAAAAACAACTGTTGATAAAATTGCCTACAATTTTATGAATTTCGTTAATGCTATTCATAGACGCGGTTTTGTTGGTCGAAAGATTCCGATGGATGCAAATGGAAATCCAGCTGGTACTGATGGCAAAGGGCCCACTACTGGTTTAAATTTCTTCAAAGTTCCGACCTCTGTTCGTGGAGCAGCTTCAAACATTGACCTCAGTCAATCTGTTAAGTCAGATTTATCAAACATATCAACTGCACTAAGTCCAAATAGTCCGGGAGATAACAGAGTTGCTATTGCAATTTCAAAATTACAACATGAACGTGTTATGGATGATAGTACCTCCACTCTTGAAGAAATGTTTTTAAAAACTGTCGGTAAAGTAGGTCTTGAATCAGGAAAAGCAAAACTTGAAGCTGAACAATCAGAGGGCTTAATTGCACAGGCAAAATCAATTAGAGAAAGAATTAGTGGTGTCTCAATAGATGAAGAGACTGCAAACATGGTTAGATATCAGCACGCTTATGAAGCTGCTGCAAAAGTTATGCAAACTGCAAATGAGATGTTTGATACAGTCATCTCCATAAAAAGGTAATTAAGTGACAAGAGTTTCGGAAGGAAGTTCCGCTGCTTCCTTAAAATATTCACTAAACAAAGCAAAGTCGAAGCTCGAAGATCTTCAGCTCAAAGGTGCGACCTTAAAGAGCATGAGAAAACCTTCAGATAATCCTGTAAGTAACGTAGAAGTTATGCAACTTAATAGTATGAGTAAAGATAATAAGCAATTCATGAGAAATGCTGACTTTGCTCTTATGCAACTTAATATAACGGAGAAATCCTTAGAGCAAATGACTGAGATTATGGTCAAAGCGAAAGAGTTAGCAATTGCTCAATCATCGGATCTTTACAACCCAGAGGTTAGAGAAAACGTCTCTAACGAAGTTAGGCAAATGAGACATATGCTCTTGGGTATTGCTAACAAGAGAATTGGATCTCGATTTGTTTTTGGCGGATTCAAAACTCAGAATCCTCCATTTACGAGTGAAGGAACATATAATGGTGATAAAGGTCATATAACCTTAGAAGTATCTAAGGACTTCTTTATTCAAACTAACCTACATGGCTCAGAGGTCTTTTATGTAGATGAGGGTTTTGATAGTAAGAACGATCACCCATTAAATGAATTTAAAGAATTAAAACAAAAAAGTGCCACCGATGCGCAAGAAGCGAAGGGAAGAGAGATAGCTTCTGAGCGAATTGAGGCGAATAACGATAGTACAAATGATAAATTTAAGAAGCGCGAGAACTTATTCTCCTTACTGGATACACTTGGAACGGCCTTAGAGAATAATGAGCCTGATGTTATCCAGAATTTACTTGAAAAGTTTGATACAGCGACTTCACGCCTCATTACACTCAGAACACGCGTAGGCTCAATGGTTAGCTCTATTGAAAACTCTAAGAATACTTTAGAGTCTGACAATATTGATAACGCTGAGCGAAGAAGTAAGCTCGTTGATGCAGATGTTGCAGAGTTATTTTCAGAATTAACGAAACAACAAGAAGTCTTAAAAACGACATACAAATCTACGCAAAGCCTCATTGATCAAAACCTTCTGGACTTTATGCGTTAGGCCTAAAAAAAAATTATTTTTGTCAGGTTTCTATTTTTTTCTTGCATTTCTTTTGTAAGAATAATATATGATGCTTACCAACCGAATCAGGAAGGTTCAGAACTGAGGTAGAATATGCTAGTTTTAACACGGAAGCTTGGTGAAAGTATCGCAATCGATGATCATATTAAAATCGTTGTGGTTCAGATCAAAGGCAAGCAAGTAAGGCTTGGAATTAAGGCTCCGAAAGAAACAAAAATTCATAGAGAAGAGGTCTATAAGGCCATACAAGATCAAAACGTAGAAGCATCTAAGGCCTCACCAGAAGACCTTATTAATCTTAAAAAGAGTTTTGACGACGAGTAGCATTTGCGCTGCGGCAAAAAAGTTCATTATTTTTTCTCCTTGCACTTTTGCCCCTACGGAGGGTAAAATCTTATATCGAAAAGAGCTTGGTATCCGAGTTTTTTTCACGGGGAATTTTGGAGGCAATAAGTGAAAATAAACACAACAAGATTTGGTGAATTAGAAGTAGAAAAGAAAGATATATTAACTTTCAAAGAAGGTATTCTAGGATTTGAAACTCTTACAGAATTCTTCGTAGTTGACCCAGGCGATCAGACATTAATCCTGTGGCTACAATCTACTCAAGATGGTGAAGTTGCATTCCCAGTGATTGAACCAAAAATCTTTAATCCTGATTATAGAATTACACTTCTCCCAATAGAACTTAATAGTTTAAATCTTGAAGGTGTTAACAACGCTAGTGTATATAGTATTTTGACTATTCCTGGTGATGTTCAACAAATGACAGCCAACCTCAAAGCCCCGATTATAATTAACAATAATACAAAACAAGCAAGACAAATTGTTCTTCAAGATAACAAGCTTGAAGTTAAGTATGAAATGTATAACGACCTTAAGAAGTATATCGTTACATATCATTCAGATGACTCAACAAGAACGACTCAAAAAGAGATTAGAGTTGCAACAGAAGAGCAAGTATCTTCAAGCACGAATGAAACTTCTGCTACAGAGAGAAACGAAAAACAATTATAGAATACATTTAAATGAACTTTAGAAAAGGGACCATAGGTCCCTTTTTTTTTTATTTACAACTCATCAATTCATTAAACTTCTCAACAACTAATTGAGTTTCATCTAACTCTCTTTCTAACAATTTGATTATATTTGCAAAGTATAGCTTCTCTTCATGGTGAAGCAGATCATTATTAAATATTTCTTCATATGCAGCTTCATCATGCATGATTCTCTTAATCTCATAATCACTCAGCACTCTTTTTGGCACAATAATCTTTTCAAGAAGTTCACGACAACTGTAGCCTGCGCCTCCTACTTCTAATGAAGTTGGCTTTCGAAACTTAACAGGGCCACTACATGAATATAAAAGGATCACCAAAGGAATAATTCTTTTCATATTTTCTTATCGTTTCTTTAATTTTGAACTTTAAAATGTCGATAAGATTAATGTGCTTAAAAGATCTATAAAATATTTATCACTACTTATTCTATTAACTTTTAATAGTCTTGTTATTGCTAATGATGAGCTCAACCTGCGTCTAGATATTATGAGTAGTATCTATAAGACATCTAAGAAACTTGAGAGCATAGACAACGATATAGCTAATCATCAAGAGATCGAAGCACTCTTAAAACAGGAGTATAAGAAGGTTTCAAGAGCTATTATTATCTCTCACTTTAAAGTCAAAGATCATAAAGGAATAATTGGAAGAATTGAAAACAGCCTTAAGTCGGTAAACTATGTGGCGTTAAAAAAGCAATATCTAAAAATGATTAAACGTTTACAAAAGTTTATTCGACAAAGAGGTATAAACTATATTTCCTATGTCGCTCTAACTAACCTCTTGCAAGTAACTATACCAACGATGTTAATGATTAATGATTTTAACACTACGGCTGTTTTTGCTTTTTACGTACTTAGTGATCTCCCCAGCTATTTCTACTACCGTGCTGGAGAATCTTATATATATCACAGAAAGATGATTTCTATATTTGGCGATAAGGATAAATATATTCAATATAAAAACGAGCAACAGAGAATGAGAAGCTTTCTTAAAGTTGATAATGATGTTATTT
>DDIK01000072.1 GCA_002338505.1 Bacteriovorax sp. UBA1852 | reverse complement strand
TCCAGCGGGCTCAGACATGCTGCTTATGTTACTGGGGATTGTTCTCTTAGATGGCGAAGACGATCAATAAATTGAGTTTCAGAAATTTACAGATAAGCAACTAGGAGAGATGGGCATTACCGAAAATGAAATTTTAGCATATATCGCAAATCTAGAAGAATTAGGAACATCCTTAAAAGTAGTTTCAAGTAAATTAGATTCTGAATCAACTAGAGAAGAATCAGTTGCGCAATGGGATGCTATTAGAGAAATTCTTGGTGATGATGCAGTAAATGGTGCTAGAAAAGTCGTAGACTTTCACATTCAAAAAGTTAGTGAATAATAACAATGGAGAATAAATGAAATTACATATTTTCTTTATATTGATTTTTTTATTCTCCTTTCAATCTTTTGCACTTGAGCGTGAAATAGTTATCTTGACCTCTATAGAGAATCCTAAGAATAAGCCTTTTTGGAGATCAAAAAGTTATGAAATAACACAAGACATAGAAAAGCAATATGAGAAATATTTTAATGACTCTGGATATAAACTTGTTTTTGTTCATGGAGTGAACCAAGAGACACTTTCGAAGTATTTAACGTCTGATAAGACATTAGCTTTATTTTGGATTTCTCATGCAGCAGATTCAAAAAAAGAAATTGGCTTACAGTCTTCATCCATAATTAAAGACATATATGGGAATAATGTTAAAAATATTTTTCAAAAAATTAATCCAAATATTAAGTTTATCTCTGTAGTTGGATGCGAGACAAAAAAGCTATTTAGAAAGTTCAAAGAGAAAGGCTACTATCATTCAGGTCTTATCCTTCAATCTTTTGACAAAAAGATAGGACTAAATGAGGGAATTTATAAATCGGTAAAAAAGAGTGCAGTAGTCTTAGACAAGAAACCACAGTATTTTAAAAGAAGCTGTCATGTAAAAAGAAAGCACCGTAAAGCATTCTGTAGAAACAAAATTAAGAAAAATGAAAATATATCAAATCTGCCTATCATACAAAAGAAAACTGAGGGTATAGAATTCTTAATCACAAATAACAATCCTGACTATTCAGCCATTCTTACAATAAACAAAGAGTTTGTGGGAGTACTAAAAAAAGGATTACAGGTTCAGTCATTCTTTTTTCCTAAGTCGTTAATATATGATAGTTTTAAACTGAAAGTAACATATGAAGTCTCTATCATTAGCCAAGTAGATGCTATCAGTGCTTTAGATATAGTTGGCACCATGCATGACTATGATATTAAAGTACTGAGAGAATCAAATGGAAATATTTTTGGTTTGAATGAAAACTATTATTATTTAAACATGAATTAATCATAATACTCTAAAGCAACGTTACTTATTCACGCTAGCTTCATCAAAAATACTCAAAATGAGTAGCTTGCTCCGTCAATCGTGTATCACAAATCGTATTGTATTTAGACGCTTTCAATTTTTGGTAATCAAATTTACAACTGATCTATTTTTTCTTAGTTCATTTGTGAATTAATAAATCATCTAAACAAAGTTTCCAATCTAGAAAAATTCAGGCTACATAAACTTAAGTGAATATTGTTTACATAACTAATGTGTCGTGATTTCAGTAGCTTGTCATTGATAGCGAGGTGAGAAAAATCTATAAAACAGTATCTTTAACTTTACGAAATCATTTGATTTTGCTAATTTGAAGCACATTTTTAAAACCGAAACTCGCTCATGTCAATTAAGTCATGGGCCAATTATATAAATTGTTCAGGAGGTTTGTATGATTTATGAATTAGCGATTGTCGCTAGGTCATCTTCGAGTGAAGAGCAAATTGATAAAATCAAAGACATGGTTAATCAAGTTGCAAAAGACTACGATGGTGAAGTTCTTTTAACAGATGATTGGGGAAGAAAGTCATTTGCTCAAACAGCAAAAGACGGAGCAGAAACTGGTCATTATCTTTATTTCATTTACAAGGCGAATTCAGAAGCTAACACTGAGCTTGCTAGAAGAATGAAAATCAACGAGCAAGTGCACAAGTCACTTACTATTAAGCTTGGTGAAGAAGCTGATCAAGAAGCTATCTTGAAAAACTACAAGACACCTTATTCAAAAGCTCACACAGGTTCTCAAACAGACGAACTTGATAGAGGTTCTGATAAGGACAAGAGAAAGTTTGCTAAGAGAAAAGCTTGTTGGTTTACAACAAACGAAGTTACTGCTGACTGGAAAGATCCAAAAACTTTTAGCTGGCTTGTAAATGAGTTTGGAAAGATTTCTCCAGCAAGAGTATCTGGTATCTCTAGAAAGCACCATAGATGGGCACAGTCTGCAATTAAGAGAGCAAGAAATATTGGTCTTATCTCTCACGTTGCGGGAAGAACTGCTGAATAGGCTAGGTTGATTTTTGATGACTGAAAGTAATGAGACATTAAATAGATTAGATGAGCCAAAACTAAAGGTTCCTAATCAAGGTTTAGGTAAATTGGTTTTCCTAGGCTTCTTAACGCTTGTTTTAAGCGTTAAAGGTCCATTGCTATTGTTTGCTCCAATTCCTATGATTATTGCTTTTTTGACCTACGGTTATACAAGAGCATTTTCTTGTGCACTCTTTATGATAGGGTTATCTATTGGTATCTCTTTTACATCGGTGCAATTAGCTACGTTTTCAACATATGGAATCACTATGATCTCATCTGTTCTAACGGCTTTCTTAGTATCAAGTATTATTGTCTCTAATGAACATCCTGTTAAAGGTGTTTTTAAGAAGGGCGCTATACTTGTAGGTTTGGTTCTTACTTTGTTTGCAGGTTATCAGCTATTTGCTGAAAACTCTCTCACACAAGAAGTATATCGCCTCGTTGAGGCCCAGATTGAACTCACTAAGAATGATGCTAATTATCAAGAATTAGTTAAGGCAGGAGGAGAGCACGCAAGGTCATATCAAATGGCACTTGATAATCCAGATGAAATAGCAAAGACAATATTAAATTGGATATTTTCTGCAACTTTTGTAGGAGGCTTCTTTTTAATTTGGATTTCTTTTTTCATGATTTTAAGAAATAAGAAAATTTGGGATAAGTTTTCACCATACGACTATTCAACTAAGGATCTCGTGGACTTTAAAGTACCAGAGCAACTTACATATGTTGTTATATTCGGACTCGTCAGTTATCTGGGAGCTGAATATATAGGTATGCCAATGCTAGAAGTCATTGGAATGAATATCGTCGTTAGCTTAGGAGTATTTTACTTCTTTCAAGGTATGGGGATTTACATCGAATTTTTAAACTTCTTAAAAATAAGAGGATTTATTAGGAGCTTTTTAACCTTATTAACAATTTTCTTTGCATTTAGATTTATAGCGGTCATTGGCTTCTTTGATCTATGGGCAAATTTTAAAAAGTACATGAAAAAAAATGAAGGGGATATATCATGAAGGTGATTCTTAAAGAAAAAGTAAAGTCACTTGGTAATGTTGGTGAGATCGTTAATGTATCTGCCGGTTACGCAAGAAACTTTCTTGTTCCAAATGGATTTGCTGTGCAAGCAGACGAGTCTAGCGAGGCACAAGCAAAGCACTACGAAAAAATGCTAGCAAAGAAAGTAGCTGAAGAGAAAACTGAAGCTGAAGCAATTGCTAAGAAAATTAAAGGTCTTAAAATTGATCTTATAAAGAGAGTTGGTCCAGGTGGGAAACTATTTGGTTCAGTAACAACTCAAGAGCTTTCAGTTGAGCTTGGGAAACTTGGATATGATGTTGAGAGAAGACACATTGTTCTTGTTGATCCTATCAAAGCTGTTGGATCATATGACGTTAAAGCGAAAATCTTTGATGGTGTTGATTCAGAATTCACTGTAACTGTTGCTATGGATCCAAAACAAGCACAAGAAGCAGAGAGAAGAGCATTAGAGATCGAAGAAGCTAAGAAGATTAAAGCTGCAATGGCAGAAGAATCTGGCGAGGAAGAAGGCGAAGAGAAAAAAGAGCTTACTGAAGAAGAGAAGCTCAAAATCGAAGCTAATAAAATCCTTAGATCTTAAGATCTCAATGATTTAATTTTTTCTATATGAAAGGAGACTCTTAAGTTTCTCACCAGTGAGTAGCTTTTAGTCTCCTTTTTTTATATGAGGTACTAGTGACACAGAAAATAAAGAACGAATTGCCACATGATCTTCTCTCAGAGAAGTCTCTATTAAGTTGTTTAATACTTGATAGTAACGCCTTTGATGAAATTAGTGATCTTAAAATAGTTGGTGATGACTTTTATCACCCTAAGTATGGAATTATTTATGAGGCGATTAAAGATATGGCACTTGGAAGAAAGCCTATCGATTACGTCACTCTGTGTTCACACCTTAATGATCAAAGAAAGCTTGAAGACGTAGGCGGGGAGAGCTTCATTTTAGAAGTGACAGAAGAGCTTGTGTCTTCTGCAAATATTCGTCACTACGCTCAGGTTGTAAAAGATAAGTCTTCTTTAAGAGACATCGTAAGAACAGCTAGACGAGTTGCAGAGATGGGAGTTGATTTCTCTGGTAACGCTAGTGAATTTATCGATGAGGTTGAGTCGAGCTTTTTTAAGCTTACCAATGAAGCGAAGACCGGAAAGATGTCTAAGCTTAATGACTGTTTAAAAGAAAATCTCAAAGAACTTGAAGACACATCAAGAAAAGCTGGTGAGATTCAAGGAATACCTACAGGTTATCCAAAACTGGATGAATTACTCCTAGGAATGCAGCCCGGTCAGTTAATTGTTTTAGCTGCCCGTCCGGCAATGGGAAAAACAGCTCTAGCACTAAATGTTGCTCAGAATGCGTGTCAATTTTCAGGACTACCAGTTGCTATCTTCTCTCTGGAGATGATTAGTAAAGAACTCTCAATGAGACTTCTTACCCAAAGAGCAAAGGTTGATTCAAGTAGAATTAGAATGAAGACCTTGCTTGATACTGATTTACGCTCAATTGGAATGGCCATTCAAGAGCTTTCTGAAATGCCTATTTTTATTAATGACGACGGTGGGGTAAACCTCCTCGATATTCAGTCATCTTGTCGAAAGATTAAAGCAGAGCAGGGACTTGGACTAATTGTCATTGATTACTTACAGCTCATGAATTCTCACTCAAAGGGACTACCAAGAGAGCAACAGATCTCTGAGATATCCAGGGGCCTAAAATCTATGGCCAAGGAATTAGAGTGTCCAGTTGTCGCTCTATCTCAGTTAAACCGATCTGTAGAATCGAGACCAAATAAGAGACCAAATACAGCAGACTTAAGAGAATCTGGTGCCATTGAGCAGGATGCCGACATTGTTATGTTTGTATACCGCGATGAATACTACAACCCAGATACGAAAGAGCCTGGAGTTGCTGAAGTTATCGTTGGTAAGAACAGAGCAGGTTCAGTTGGTACGGCGAAGCTAACATTTGTTGGTGCGCATACGAGCTTTGAAAATATCGCTTATGGCGCTGATGACCAACCTGTTAAAGGATAATATTCACTGTCTCACTAAGAATGGTGATAAGTACTTCAAGTTTGATAAGTGCTTTCATTATGTAGACTTTTATAAAGACTACTGTATCGATAGTGACGGTCGTAGAGAAGCTTACTCTTTAAAGTCAATATTAGATCAATTCGAAGTTCTTGACCCAAAAGAGAATGTCGTTCTACAAATTAACTATGAACTTGGATTTCTTTTTGAGTCTCTTGAAGAATTGATAGATCCAAATCAAAGACTATTTTCAATCTTTTATTTTTCAGAGCTTGAAGAATTTAAAATGAATGAGAGTGAAGAGTTTTCGAAGAATAATTTCAAGTATGATCTCAATAGAGAAGCCTATTACTCTAAGTTTGATCAGGTTCAACAAAACCTCTTAGCTGGGAATTGTTATCAGGTTAACCTAACAAATCTGGTGACTGTCGATGTCGATAGTCATGAACATCTTAAGAATCAATTCTTGAGCTTAGTTGATAAGCATGGCCACTTCTTTCATTACTTGCTTACGGATAAGTATGAACTACTAAGTAACTCCCCAGAATGTCTCTTTGAAATTGAAAATGATCGACTCATCACAAGGCCTATTAAAGGAACAATTGAGTCTAGTAAAAGCCTGGAGACTTTAAAATCAAGTGAAAAGGATATATCTGAGTTAAATATCATTACAGACTTGCTTAGAAATGATCTTTCAAGAATCTCAGAGAACTTTTCTAAAGTAACAAAGCTGCGTGATTACTTTGAAGTGCCAGGATTATACCAACAGTATTCTCAGATCGAAGTTAAGCTTCCAAGTAAAGTCACACTCTATGATATTTTAAAGGCCATCTATCCAGGAGGCAGTATTACGGGAGCACCAAAGAGAAGAGTGTTGGAAATAATTAAAAATATAGAGGACTCTAAAAGAGACTTCTATACGGGAAGTACAGTCTTTCTAAGTTCAAAGTTTACGCGAGCATCAATAAATATTAGAACAGCGCAAATTCAAGATAATACTCTCAAATACGGTACTGGAGGCGGACTCACGCTTTTAAGTGATCGTGAACTCGAATACAATGAGATGACCGGTAAGATTAACAGCTTTTTTAAATCATTTTGTTAGCAATAGGTTAGAATCTAATAACTTCTTACATTTTTAATATAGCTTTGACATTAGTATTTTGGGATAGCTATCATTTTCTTATGACGAAATGCAAAGGAATGCAGCAGACATGATATAGGACATATCATGAAGCACGGATGGTATACAAAGGAGTGTCAAATGTCAACTAGATCAGAGGTTGATGTTAATAATGGAGAAGAAGCCAGTGTGGTAAGCTTAGAAAGTTTATCAGAACTGTCAGGAGTACCACTTGATTATATAAAGAGTGAGTTGATGCTTGATGGTGACACTGTAGATATAAAAGAGCTAAGAACAAAAATGTTAGGGTCAATTGACTCAACTTTCTTTAAAGAAGCTTAATCTACCTCATTGTGTATGAGGGTTTTCTCGGAACATAGGAATTGTTTCTTGGATATATGAACCCAGGCCTAGCCTGGGTTTTTTTATTTGAGGCAGTTTTTTCCTTTTTTCATAAATTCCCATATTTATCTTCATTTTCCTAAACTTATATATATAAATTCCGACACTTATCTAGAGAGATAATTAAAAGGGATGTTTATATGGATATAGCATCAGTCA
>DDIK01000103.1 GCA_002338505.1 Bacteriovorax sp. UBA1852 | reverse complement strand
GTTCTAGTCAATGTTTAATCACGTTTAAGTACTTTTTAATAAGGGTAATAACCTCAAGATAAGACACTAGATAAGTCGGATCACACACTTTTCAGATCCGACTTATTGTGATAAGCTGGATTTAACTGAAACAGATCCGGGTTAACTTTCTATGAGAATTGATGAATTACATGAGACCTTAAAACAAAAATTCACTGTAAAACGTGGATATGGAACTATAAAGTTAAAAGACAAAGGTTTTGAAAATATTCACTTTGTTGTTCCTAAACCACCCCCCCATGAAATGAATATAAAAGAGCTTCCACTTAAAGCTGTATCTGAAGCTATGAAAGTTTTAAGTACTCTACCTAACTATGAACAAATGAGTGAACTTGATAAGCTTGTCAATTACCTCTTTGTAAGAAGAGAGGTTGTTCAGTCCTCAAGACTTGAAGGTACCTGGTCAACAATTGACCATGCTCTTACTCCAGGAGAAATTGCTGACTCCAACCAGGGTAAAGATGAGCATCAGGCAGTTAGAAGTTATGCAAATCTTCTAGAAAGTATTATCGAAAAAACCAATAAGAAAAAAGAGTCCATCTTCACAGAAAAGCTCATAAATAAAATTCACAAAAGTATCGTTGAAAATGATCCAAACTCAACAGGAAAGCCGGGAAAAACAAGAGAAGAAGGAAAGCCAGGAAGTATTGTAACTATCGGTGGACTTCGTGTGGAGAACTCAGTTTATAACCCTTGTCCTGCCTCTGAAGTAAAAAGAACTCTGAGCGATCTTCTAGAGTGGTTAAGAGATAAGGAATTAGCAGAATTAGGAGACGCAGGCATTGGATTAAATCTACCAATAAGACTCGCAATTATTCACGCTCATTTTGAAGCGATTCACCCTTATACTGATGGGAACGGAAGAGTTGGCAGAAGTCTATGGCCATTACAAATGGTATGTTCAGGGAATATGCCTTTATACCTTTCAGGTTACGTGGAAATATATAAGTCGGAATATATTAATGCCTTAGAACAAGCTCAAAAGAAACTTAACTACTCTCCTTTAATTGAATTTATCTGCAATGCAATTATTGATAGCCAGATAGAAGCAAAAATTACAAAACAAGCTATTCTTAACCTTGAAGAGAAATGGATAAAAGAATCCAAGTTTAGAGCTAATTCAACAGCAAGAAAATCTCTTAGACTTCTATTAACTAACCCAATCATTAGTTCTAACTTTATTGAAAAGTCTTTAGAGGTATCAGGAACTGCCGCGAATGACGCAATTAACGCCTTAGAAAAAAAGAAAATTATAAGATTTAGAAGGCATGAAAGTCGTCATAAAATATTTGCAGCAGAAGAATTAATTCAAATATTATCTAGACCTTTTGGGAGTGATATTGATCTAGCTTTAGAGAAAGCAACTGATTTATTGAATTCTTAGTTTAAATAATGTCCAATCTTTACAAAAAAACTACTTCATAAGCTCAGTATGATTTGCTCAAATCCATTCACTTACACTATCAAGTAACTCCTTGCAAAATTCAATGTCTCTCGTGGTCATGCCTTTGGCCTACATTGAAATGACCTTAGATTCTAAATCAGAGCAAGTACTTTGAAATTTAGGGACAGAATGATCCCTAACGATTTCTAGGAATATCAAGTTCGATTTGTCCAACACTGGTCTTTACTTTCTTTTTGTAGGTGCCATTTCGTGAGTTTATAGTAACTTTGGATTTCTTATCTCTGGGGTTGTATCCTAAGTGCTCGGACATTTCTTCTTGGTGCATGAATTCCATAGTTTTTTGAGAATAAGCTGTAAAGCTCCACCTTCTTTAAATAGGTCATCCATGTGATTAGCAGATTTTAATGCTTCATTATCTAATTTTTTACATAAGTATCAACAAAATATTTATAAGCATCCTCTCCATCTTTAAGAACTATATCCGGCTCTATACCTGTATACTCAATAAATCGACCATCTTTATATCGATTTGCTTTCGTCGGAATATTTAGAGAAACTCCACTCTGCTTTAAAGTTAATCTCCCAATGTTTCCAAAATGAATCATACCTATAGTGTTGTAGCCAATTTTAGTGACATTAGGAAAATATTCGAAGAAATCGATAGTGCTTTCACCACTTGATCCAGTATCTTTATCCTGTAAGATAAAAATATCTCCCTTAAATCCCTTAGAGGTATCATAAGACCAGTTTTTGTCCTCATTTGTTTCACCTTCAGTGAATTCCTTTAATGATCCATTGAGTGCTGACTTTAGGTTATATTTATTAACTTCAAGATATTCGTCTATTTGTTTTTTTGCGTTAGGATCATCAAAGTATTGCTTCATAAAAAGAAGATTGTTTTCCCAAATTGTTAATGTTTCAGGAGTATTTCTTTTTATATCTGAGAGAAAAGGTGTCTGTATTTTTTGATCTGCAATTTGTTCAGCCATTCTGAAAGCGATGGAATCATCTCCACCACCATTTCCACGAAGATCAATTATAATCCTTTTAGCATTTTTCATTGCCTTTGAGATAAAATCTGAAAAACCTGGCCATTCACCAGAAGGAAAGCTGGTTATAGCAATTATATAACTATCCTTATCTATAATACCTTTCCAGTGGATATCTGTATCATTTAAGTTCTTTCCTACATTTCTTCTTTTTATTTCCCTCTTGAAGCAAAGTTCATCATTAAGCCTCACCTGAAGATGATAGTCAGGAAACTTACTCAATATCTCTCCTAAAGTAATACACAAAGTTTTTGTGTCTTTTATATAGTCTAGGCTTGATAGAGTTTTATCTACTTCCCTAAAGATATCTTCACTTAACGTTCCTCTTGCCCCATATGCTTTAAGAATTGCAAAACGTAAAAGGTTTAAGTCAGAGCGAAAATCTTTTTCAGTAAGCTGGTTTTTGAAGGTGATTTTATCGACTTTTAAGTCTGTATAAGTAAGGTTTTCAAGATCATTTGGTAGAATATATATTTTAGTCATAGAGCATCCAATTAATAGCAATAATATTATCTATTTTTATTCATAAGTTATCTATATTTATTTTATAGAGCACACAAGGTTGAGTAAAATATATCTATGAATAATGTCCCACTCTACAAAGAAAGTCCGACAATTTTTAAAAAGTAATTTCTTCCGACTGAAATATAGGTTCCCGTTTGTTCCGGTCGAGAGTGAAAAATGATGAGAAGAAATGAGAATCTCAAGCAATTAAGCACCTGTAATCATTCCTATCGTGTTA
>DDIK01000097.1 GCA_002338505.1 Bacteriovorax sp. UBA1852 | reverse complement strand
GTCTTATTTTCTTGATTGACGTTTACGCTGATTTTTCCTGTCGGCAGCTCCTGACCTGTGGATCTTGAAAGTGTTGCTCTCTTTGTGATCGCATCACTTGCATTAGCAATAAGCTCTCTTAAAAAGATATCGTGCTCTGAGTAGAGCCACTTTTTAATGATTGGAAAAATGTCTTTAGTATCGACCGAAATATGGCCTTCGCGTGTTGTCATTGTTTTTACTCCTTCATTTAATTAACTTTTATTCAAGATGGGATTAAATGGATGAGTGTCAAGGTTTGAGATGACTTTCTTTTGTGTACAATGAGTCATTCTTTAGGCTATATTTTAAGTTATTTAAAAATGAGGGAAATCTAGCACTTAGGAGTTAAAAAACCCTATGAAGATTGTGAATAAAGAAAAAATTATTCTGATTGCTACCGGTGGTACGATTGAGAAGACCTATGATGAAGGTTCAGGTTCTCTAAGTAATAGAGAATCTATTATTAATAAGCACATTATTGATAATCTCCGCCTTCCTTACACAAGTCTCCATGTTTTTAATATAATCAATAAAGACTCCCTTAATTTTACTCAATATGACAGGACATTGCTTGCTAAAACAATATCTGTACAAATGGAGAAGGGACATCCGATCATTGTCCTTCATGGAACTGATACCATGGCCCGAAGTGCAGAGTTTTGCTTAAATAATATCGTTAATATCAAAGTCCCAGTTGTTTTCACTGGTGCGATGAAGCCAATGGAGATCAATGGCAGTGATGCTCAGCAAAATGTCACTGAATCATTGATCGTCTCTAAGATTTTAGAGCCGGGTATTTATATCTCCTTCCACGGTCGAGTCTTCAATGTTCCCGGCGTTCGCAAGAATCCAGGACGAAGAACCTTTGAAGAAATAGGCTCTTAAATTTTGAGCTACTCATTAAAAAACTATATTAAAACCTATTTTCAAGTCTTCTTTACAAGTAAGAAGGGCTTATTTCTCTTGCTTAGCTTCACGGTATTTTACGGACTCTCAACAATAATTCAGACATTTATAGATATTGGCTATAGCGATGAAAAGAAAATTATTCTCGGAGTAAGTGATGGCGTTTTGGCGATACTTTTTCAGGTCTTCTTTTATAACTTTTATTTTACGAGCATCTCAGCTCAAAAATTTTCCTTTCAAAAAACACTTTGGGATGTTCCAAAATATCTCTTCACTAGTCTTATCTTAACTCTGAGCCTTGTGAGTTCGAGTGCACTCATATACTTTCTTCTTTACTCATTTTCTTCAATCGTCGCTACGATTGTATGTGGACTTTATATTGTTTTCTTCTTACTGGTTTTTATCTATTTGCCGATGATCTCTATTCTCTTTGATCACTACCAGAGTGATCTTTCTTTAACTAAGAAGCTTCTAGGCCTTATAAGAAATAATTTCTTCTTTTACCTCTCTCTTATATTCTTTGTCTTTATTGTGACAATAATCGAATTATCTCTAAGTGAGCTTATACTCGGTTTTTCAATTTCAAATTATGCAAAGCTTGGAATCATTTTATTGATGGCCCTTTTCTCTCTTTTTTCAACATCTCTGATTATTCATTTCTTCAAAGATTCAAGTCAGGAAGACTTATGACTAACTACTATCGCTTCCTAGATGGTATCAGAGGCTTAAGTATTTTATGGGTTCTCTTACATCATATTCCAATGGAGCTTCCTCAGTGGCTTGAGGTTATACGCAAAAGGGGAGACTTAGGGGTTGAGTTATTCTTTGCGATCAGTGGAATCCTCGTTACGAAGAGTTTACTTTCAACTTTTAGTAAGGAAGGTAGTCTTAAAAGCAAAGCGAAGGAATACTTTGTTAAAAGAGCTTCTAGAATATTTCCGCCATTTTATGCAACTTTATTTACTTTAGGATTCCTTTCTTTCTTTGTTAAATCCCTCGGAACAAAGTTAAGTGAAATATCATCAATTCTTTTTTCGTTTCCAACTTATACTTATAATTACGTGAGATTCTTTGTCGATGAGAAAATACCCGGTGCATTTGGTATATTTTGGTCGCTTTGTTTTGAAGAACAATTCTATTTACTACTTCTCCTTATTTTTATTATATGCAAGAAGAACGTCAAGACTGCCATGATTGCGCTTTGTTTTAGCTCAATTGTTCTTAGGCTTTATGGCGCATTTGGAAATGATCCTGAGTACTATGCTAAGTTACAATATTACACTCATCTGAGATTAGATGCGATCTTACTTGGATCTCTCTACATTTTAAGTAAGTCTTCAGTTGATAAATTGGCAAAGAAGTATATTCATCTTTTTGGAGTTATAGTTTTCTTTCTAAGTATTCTTTCCATAGGATTACATCGCTATGAATCTCATCTTGAAAGGGCCCTAAATTACTTTCTCGTTTCATTATCTTTTACGTCTTTGATTATTTACCTCTTCAATATCGAGAAGTCTTGGTTAAAGAAGTTATTTGAAATGAAAGCTCTTGCAAGTATTGGGGTTGTTTCATATGAAATATATCTCATTCATCAAATCGTAAACGGCGTCATGGCGAGGTTTGCTCATCAGATACATTATTCTCTATATATTTCTCTTCTTTTCTTACTCAGCTTTCTCGCGGCCTACTTCTTTCATCGATTCTTTAGCACACCAATGAATCTCTTTTTGCGAAAGAGTTTTTTAAATGCTCACTTTGATCTTGTTAAAGGTACGAATGTGATGAACGAAGTTGTTAAATAGGTTATATTGTAACTTCCATTTAAATCTCATTTTATATAATAGTTTGAAGTATCCTCGTTAATAAGAATTCACTGATGGACAGTACTTTTTTGGGCACTTTCTTGGAAAACGCTTTTTTTATAGTGGTCCGTAAGTACTTGATATTAGAGGAGCTTTATTATGTGTTATTTTCTTTAAACAGTTCTTATATAATCAATTCATGAAAGAAATATCTTTTATATTATGTGTTTTGTGTCTGCTTAGCTCTTGTAGTCGTATTGAGTATCTCGATTTTGCTTCAGATGTCGGTAATATAAATATACCTGGAGCTGATAATACACCTGATGACAGCGAGGCAGATGGTAAAGTTTTATCAACTTATACTTTAAATAGTATTGACCATCTTAGTATTAGAAGTACTGATACGAGCACATTTTCATTCTCAAAAATTGCTGGTGATACAAATTTTGATGTTAATCTTCTCACATTTGAGTCCCTTGGAACAGCAAATTGCCTATCGTCTCAAGTTATAGGTCTTGACTCTCAGTCTCCTTCTCTTGAAATTTCAAGCTGTCAGGGAAATGGGTCTGTTTCGTTTTCTTATGATTCAAAGCTAATTGGTTCATTAAAAGTTGATAATGAACCAAATGACATTCATGGCGATATTGATTCAATCACTTTAAGTGTTTCTGGCGACTATATGTATCTATATGGAGAATATCACACACGTGATTCTCTCATGCGTCTTGATATTCAAACAGGATTAAAAGAAGTCGTTTCAAATGAAAACCTTGGTACAGGCTCAGTGCCATCAAATGTTGTTGATCTGGTTATTAATAAGAATCAGACAAAGTGCTATCTTTTAGAGGGGTCGATGAGTGCTCTTTTTGAAATCGATCTCACAAATGGCAATCGAAGAATCGTTTCTGATAGTATCACTGGAAGTGGTGTGAATTTAGAAAATTTAGCAGGCTTGAGCCTCAATGATTCAGAAGATACAGCTTATGTGGTTCAAAACTCTGTTGAAATTTTATCTGTAGACCTCACAAATGGAAATCGAACAGTGATTGCAAATAATACAATTGGAGCAGGAGATGCTTTCGATCAATTAGTAGAATTGCAATTAAGTCTCGTTAATCCTCAATATATTTATGTTTTAGACTCTAATTTAAAGTCGATATTTAAAGTAAATACTTCAGATGGAAGTCGCTCTGTCATAGTTAGTAATTCTCTAGGAAGTGGTCAGACAATATCTTATCCTACAGACTTTAAGATTAACGATGATGAGAGCTTTGCCATGATCTCAGATTGGGGGGGGAATAAGATTGTTAAAGTCGATCTCGTCACAAAAGATAGGATCAAATTAGATCATAGCATTGGGCCTAGTCACTCAAGACCTTCAAAGCTTGTTTATAAGAAAGATACTAATGAAATATTTTTTAGTGATGTTTCAGATAATATTTATAAAAGAGAAGTTGAGGGAAATTTTCTTTCTTACTTTGTTAATAATAGCACAGCACTTGGAGAAGACTTATCTTCCCTTCTGCTTTCTATTATTTTAGATGAAGCAAGTGAAAAGATTTATGTAAGTAAAACCTTTTTTGGAGCTCTAGATGAGGTTGAGCTATCTTCTGGAAACAGGCTAGGATCTGTCTCTCTTTCTGGTGACACTTTAGCTAATCCAAGTGATCTCATCATGACACAGTCGAAATCTTATTTATTTGCTGTTGATCACAATAATGATGCAATTGTAAGGATTGATATTAATAATGGTGTAAAGAGTATTATTTCAAATAGTCTTACGGGCAGTGGAATAGGATTTTCTCAACCTAGAAATGGCGTTCTCAATCAGGCTGAAGATACTCTTTTTGTTACTGATAGTAATCTTGATGCTATTGTTGCTGTTGACCTTTCAAATGGAGACAGAACTGTTATTAGTAGCTCTTCTGTTGGAACAGGGACAACCTTCAATAACCCTAGAGGTATTGTCATTAACGATACTGATGATACTCTGTATGTTGTAGACGAGATTTTAGATGTCGTTTTTTCTGTGAATATAACAACCGGAAATCGAACAGTACTTTCAAGTGTTAGTGTCGGAACTGGTGTCATGTTTGACTCTGGAGTGGACTTGGTGATTAATCATTCTGATGACAAGCTTATCCTGGCGGCAAATGATCATAGTGGCTATCTTTTTGAAATAAACCTTAACAACGGAAATAGAACCGTTATCTCTTCAGAACTCATCGGTAGTGGTAGTTTATTTGGTGATCTCAGTGCCATGTCAATTGATGCAACATTTAGCTATGCCTATATTACCGATAGTGAATTCAGCTCCATTGTAAAAGTTGATCTTGGTACTGGAAATAGAGTTATCTTTTCGAGATAAACTCTTTGAAGTTATTCAAATATTCTATATTATGGGAAACTTAAAGTTGTTTTATCCCATGAGGGAGCCACTCATACTAAAGGGAATATCTGAGTTAAAAAGGTTATCTGCCTAAAATTAAAGGCATAAATTTTCATTTGAGAGTACTTCTTGTCTTTTGGTTTTGACGTAAGTGTCTGCTTTTATTTGTATTCTTCGTTCTAGATCGGCACCTTCTGCCTAAATCATTGTAAAATACTACTATACTTATTTCCTTGGCGTTATCTGTCGATGAATGGAGATGAGAGAAAAGATTATGAAAAATATAATAGTATTATTTATGACATTCATCCTAATTGCTTCATGTGTTGCTCCAAGTAATACAGGGAGACCTTCTGGTGGAGGAGCTGGTTCTGATGATGTGACAAATGAAGATGGGACGGGCAGTGGTAATTCCGCGGCACCAACAGATGATGACTTAGATGGCGATAATAGTGAAAGCTTTGGAGTCGTCGAATTGACTCAAATTCTTGATCCAAATACTTCGACATTTAGAAAGAAGATCTCTGTTGCTAAAGACTTCGAAGGAAAGCTTTATCTTTCAGGACTCAATGTTCCGGAACTTAAAAAGCGTGTTATCTTTGTCAGATTTAAATTTGGCCGAGATAAAACACCTATCGATATTCCTGCCGTTGTTGGGCGAGTACCGGGAGGGCTTGCTCCTCTTAGTAACCTTGATGTTGTTATTCTTGATCTTGATAGTAGACCCTTTGATAGGCTTAGACTGATTTATGATCTCTATGATTATAGTGATTATGCTGAAGGCTCTGGTTCGCCCCTAGATCCTACTTATGATCCAACGAACTCTGGACTTTATTGTCGAGGTCTTAACCTAGAGGATGATCCTACTTTTGAGGCATCTGCTACTAATACTGCTTGTGATGAGGCAGGTGAGACTTGTTACTATGCTTACGCGAAAATAACAGATTCTACTTTTAAAACTAATCAGTCTGGCCAGTATATTGGAACGACTCCAACTCTCTTACAAATCGATGAACTTAAAACTAACTTCGCAACTTCTGTTGATGCGAATGATATTCTAAGATGTCTGCCAGACGATGCAAATGGGCTTCACTTAAACACAATGGTTGATGAGAACTTTACTGTCTCTTCATCTACAGTTGTTCCTTATAGTAAGTTTACTTTTAACTCAACAGACTATTTCTTTGAGAGTCCTTATGAAGTGATCTCTCAAAGTTCTTGGCAAATTTCTGGAGATGCTTTAATTGGCGAGACTGGTATTTTTAAAGAGAGTCTACTTTTAAATGATCCAAACTACGGGATTAAGTCTTATCTTTTTCCAAGGGCCGCAAAAATTAATTATAATACCTCTGGTCTTAATTACTTCGGTTCAACCAATCCATTTGATTCAAGAACTCCACAAGTACTTTCCGCTGCAGGAGATACTAAGTGGATGGATGGCTGTAATTATCGAGTAAAGAGATATAATAAAGATGCCGGTGAAGGTATTAATTCTTGTAATGTAACAGCAACGATAGAAGTTATCTCTTATACAACTGAGGGGCGAGAGGAAGTACTTGCAACTTCTCGTGATGTTAAAGTTCAGCTTCTTATGGAAGGTATTGGCGAGACAATAGGGCGTGATTTTAATTCAATGGAAAATTGCTCTGGAAATTCTAGCTGTGGAACTGGTAGCTGTTGTTTTAATTCTAAATGCTGGTCAAGAGACCTTGTTAGTCAATGTATTGATGATGTTGGTAATACTGGAAACTATGGTACAGGTGAAACTTGTAGCTCTGATCTTGATTGCTCTTCTTTATGCTGTAATCAGGTCACTGGTGTATGTAAAGATCATAATACCGCTGGTGATGTTCAGGCTTTTTGCTCAAAGGTCCCAGGTCAAAGTTGTATTACGCGAGAGTTCTGTGCTCAGGAATGTAAGCAAACGTGCTGGATTCAAACTGTGACAAAGAATGGAATCCAAACATGTGAAAAGAGATGTGGTTATACAAAGGTTTATGGTGAGTGCGATAGCGGAGTGTGTCAGCCTGCTGTAGATCAACCTAATCCTTCTTTTGATGTCAGTAACCCAAATTGCTCCGAAGCGGTTGACGGAATTCCTCCAGGCGTTGCCCTTGACTGTTAAATTGTATATTCTTTAATAGTTAATGAACTTATTTAAGCTTGTCTTATATTCTCTGGTGTCTCTATCGCTATGCTACGCTCAAAGTGAAGGGAGAGCTCTCTTTTCAAAAAAAGAGTTGCTAGAAGTCCAGAGGCTTAAGAAGAGAGATCTTAAAAAAATAAGAATTGAAAAAATAAAAAAGTCTATTAAATTATCGTCAATGTATCCTTTTAAAATGACGAGAAAGTCAGAAGTAGAAGAGTATAAGAAACTGCTTATCAAAATGGATGGTCATTACTATGATCAGATAGAGCGAACTTTCTTATTTAAGGATATGTTTGAAGATTTTTTAAAGAGTGAATAACGTTTGAAAAAAATGTTTAGAGAGGACCTATGAATATAAAAGAAGCACTAAAAGACTGCTTCCTAGATCACGTTGCAATTGCTGTAAATGATTTAGATGAAGGAGAAAAAATTTATCAAGACTTAGGTCTTGTTTTCAATAAGAGAGAAGTTGTAGAAGACCAGCAGGTTGAAACTTCTTTTGCTCATATTGATGAAAATGCGCATATTGAATTACTAAAGCCAATTGGTAATGATGGACCAATTTCAAAGTACATAGAAAAGAAAGGCCCTGGGATTCACCATATGTGTTTTCGAGTAAAGGATGTGACAGTGAAGTCACAAGAGCTTAGAGACTTAGGTTATAAGCTTCTTTATGAAGAGCCACGCACAGGCGCAAATAATTGCCTTGTTAATTTTCTGCACCCTAAATCAACAGGTGGTGTATTGATTGAAATTTCTGAAAAGATGGAGTGATCATGAGTCAAATATATCTTCCACCTATGACAAAAGTTAATAAGTTTCTTCTAATCGCACTTGTTGCATCATTTGTGATCATTTCGGTCTTAGAAAAAGCTTTGGGAGTCCCCGTAACATCATTGTTGGCCCTCTCGGGTGAAGGGGTTTCAAATGGGTTTATCTGGCAGTTATTTACTTATCCCTTAGTAAACTTTGATGTCATGGGTGTCGTATTTACAGGGCTCCTTCTGTGGTTTATAGGAAGCGATTTAGAGACTCTCTGGGGGCAGACTAAGTACATGGCCTATGTTTTTATCA
>DDIK01000131.1 GCA_002338505.1 Bacteriovorax sp. UBA1852 | reverse complement strand
TTTCTTTTTTGGAGAGTTGATGTCACAAATAAAGCGCTACTATTGTTACTTCTCAGCAATTCTTATTCCGTTCACTGTCTATCGTATTTTCGAAATTGACGTGTTCTATATGACAGCATTTATCTTGCCGTTCATTGTTTCTATGCTCTTTCATCATCCTAAGATTTATGAATATAGTGAATATAGAATTTCTAAGTTTAGCTTCATAAGCCTCTTATTCTTTTTAAAGAATAAAATGCATAGGGATGGGGACTCTTTATTCATAAAGTTCCTTAATAGGCATAGCGTATCTCTACTCTTACTCTTTTTAATCCTATTACCGCTAAGTACGAGAGGCTTGGTTTTAGTTAATTATGTTATTGGCATGATTTTTCTTGAACTCATTTTAAATTACTATCAAAGAAGAAATCAACTTGGGCAATAACATTGAGTAAGACTCTTAACATCTCTCCATTTCTTGTCGTCTCGCTGTTTTTCTCAGTCCTTTTTTTGAATCAGTCTTGGGTTCATGGATGGATTAATGTATGGCACACTTGCCAAGCATATGGCACAAACCAATCAATTCTTAATTCCAAGGCTGTCTGAGCAGTATTTTCATGTGTTTTATGAGCATCCTCCATTTTGGATGCAATATCTCGCTGTATTTTTTAAGATATTTGACGCTGGATGGGTTCAGTTAAGGTTAGCAAACTTTCTTGTCGTGTTTAGTTCCGTAGTAATATTGTATAAAACAATTAAATCAAAGTACTCGACATATGAAGCATTCTTCTCCTGTGTAATACTAGCACTATGTTTTCCATTCATGAAAAAAGCAAGAATACCGCTTATGGAAGTACCGATAATTCTTTTTTCACTTGTCTCTCTGTTATTTTATTACAAAGCTTTTTTAAAGAATCGTTGGAGAGATTGGCTAGCCTCTGGTTTATTCTTTGGTCTCGCTCTTCTTATGAAAGGTGTTCCCGCTTTATTTATTCCTTTAGGAACATTTATACATATATGTATAACGAAAAGATTTGATATTTTAAAAAATACTAAATCGTATATTTCTTTCTTTTTGGGTCTCTGTCTTTTTATGATTTGGCCGCTGATGCTATATCTTAATGGAGAGCTTCATATTTTCCTAAGTTGGCACCATAGGCAATTTGTGATGACAGTTATGAAAGCGAGAGGTGTTATAGAAAATGATTACTTCTTCTATCTAAAGTATTTGTGTAAAACATCGCTTCCTTGGGTACTACTAACTGTCTTTGGAGTTCGTAAGGCGCTTAAGACAAAAGATAACTTTTATCTTTTGCTCTTTTGCGGGCTTGTAGGTGTTCTAATTCCATTCTCATTGGCAAAATTCAAGTATTCGCATTATATCTTACCTGCTTTTGTTTTTTTAAGTGCTATGGCCGGAATACAGCTCTCAAATGTACTTAGCTCTGTTGCAAGATCAAAACTAAAGAATGCATTATCATATTTAATAATTTTAACGAGTGTTGTTCTTCTTGTATTTCCGCTTACTGTTAAGCAAAGAAGAAATATTCCTGAACATAGAGTGAAGCAGGCATTAAAATATCAAAACTTGAATGTTGAACAGTGGGACTATTTTAATGGTCATGGGGCGATGTGGGATAAGCTAACTTATCTTTACTTTGTTAAAAATAAGAGTGAAGAGTTAGTTGTTAATTTCCATAAAGGTCTTGATGTAGATAAGTTAAAGAGAAACACTGTTGTTGTATTAAGTGAATATGTCTTTAGAGAAGACTTTCATTTATTACTAAGAAATGACGGAGTTCACTACTATTGCTACAGGTGCACTGATTAATTTTAGTTTCTTTAATGAAAACAAAGAATAAGCGATCAGATCTTAGGCTGGATTCTTGTTTTTTGTTGTCCCAAGTAGTTTTCTTAATTTCTCGATAGAATTTCTAAGCTCTTTAGATTGTTCAAAGAGCTTGTTGGAAGACCCATCTGTCGCCACTGACATTTCCTTAGATACTAAAGTGGCTTCTTCTAGAGACTTAATAGCGCTCTTTATGTCATTAACACCACTTTGTTGCTCTATTGCTGCAGCTGCAATTTCAGAGATACTGTTATCAAGATTAGTAATTCCTTGATGAATTGACTCTAGTTTAGATTGTGAGTCATTTGCAACTTGAATTCCTTTGTCTACTTGATGCTTTCCTTCTGATACAATTTTTGTAACTTCAGTTCTTGTTTTATGTGCAATTGCATTTACTTTCTCAATTGATCCACTAAGCATGGACATAATTTCATCTGCGGCATTTCCTGACATTGTTGCGAGATTACCGACTTCTTCAGCCACAACAGCAAAGCCTTTTCCATGCTCCCCAGCTCGTGCAGCTTCAACAGAAGCATTAAAAGATAGTAGTTTTGTTTGAAACACAATATCGTTTATAACATTTGTCTTCTGTGAGATTTCTGTAATGACATTTACTATATCACCAATGTCATTATTATTTGATTCTATACTGCTTGATATTTGATCATAACTTTCTGATATAAGCTCTATCTCTTTTAACATCGCTTGTACTGTCTGAGATCCTGATTGAGCACTGTTCTTTGTCTCACTTGATAGGTCTCTTGCATGTTTCGCGGAATCAGTACTTCTATCTAGCATAGATGTAATTTCATCAATTGCGGAAGCCGTTTGATTGAGATTGTCCGACTGTGAGTTCACACTCTTATTCATTTTGTTGCTTGCCAAAGAGAGTGTCTGACTAGCATTTTGAACTTCGTGTGCACTTTTTGAAAGTTTCTCGGTAATAACACTTATAAGATTTGCAAAACGATTTGAAAGAAAATAGCCAAATATAATTACAACGAGAATAATTATCGTAGAAAAAATAATTCCATTGTTCCTAATTTTGATAAGATTCTTTAAAGAGTCTTTCTCAAGAATTTCAGCAATAATAACCCATTTAGACTTTTCGAAGTCTACTCTCTTAACAATCTGAAATGCTCTTTCGCCATTAACATTTTTAACAAGTCCACGGGACTCACCATTTTCTAAAGCTTTACTGATAGGCGAGGACTTAATTCTTAAATCATTCTTGAAGGAATTTATAATATTATAGTCTTTTGCATTTTTTAAATCTGAACGCAGTCTATTATCTTCACCTACGAGATAAGCTTCGCCTAAGGGGCCAAGACCATTAGTTGAGGACACGATATCATTAATTGCTGCGACAGGCATTTGGTATGCGAGAATAGCAATTGGTTTGTTATTTTTCCATATCGGAGTTGAAATAAAAGAAGCGGGGGCTTCATAACTTGGTGTATATTTTTCAAAATCAAGAAAGGCTACCGAGTTTTGATCCTCTATTTGAAGTGCTTTAGAGTAGGCTTTTGCGAGATTTGAGTCCTTGTATGGCCCATCTAATAAAGACGTAGAAAAATCTAATTCTTTGAAAACCGAGTAAACGATTCTTCCTGTGTTAACATCAATAATAAAAATATCATAATATTCAAATTGAGCAAGGTATTCTCTAATCGCAGGATGATAAATTTTATGAACGTTCGAATAATTAGGAAGTATCTCTGTCGTATCTAGCTTATCTTTTTCACCAAGGGCATTTTTATTATTAGAAATGAATGCATATTGCATTAACAGATCTTTCTCTTTTAAGGGACTTGTAAGAGCGTCAATTGAAGCTAGTTTGCCAACTTCATTTTTATATTTAACGTTAAACTCATTGTTATAATAATTTAAGAGATTCTCTTTCATCGGAGAAGTTAGTTTTGTTTGAATATTATTATAAGAATCAATAAACTTTTCAGAAGCTTCTATAATGTGCGTCGTCTTTGAAAAAGTTAAAATTTGCTTTTTGATATTTTCAAGATAGTGAGAGATTTCTTTGTCTTTTGAATC